>NZ_VOXW01000017.1:0-67776 GCF_013420555.1 Acinetobacter sp. Q85-2 | reverse complement strand
ACAATAGCAAGAGTGAACCACCTGATCCCTTCCCGAACTCAGAAGTGAAACCTCTTAGCGCTGATGGTAGTGTGGGGTTACCCATGTGAGAGTAAGTCATCGCCAGCTCATTAATTCAAAATCCCCCAAGCAAAAGCGAGGGGGATTTTTTTATGGGCGTAATTTCTAGTTTCTACATCTACGACTTGGATAGTATTTTTCTGGCTTTATGACACAATTTTTACATTTATTTGCAAATTTGTGTGGTAGAAGTTGTCATTTAAGCCTGTCTTAAAAATTGCAATGATGAAGCTTTTATTTCACTGTTTTGTAATATAAAAATTTTAAAAAATAGAATAAGTTTCCACTAATTGTAAGATTTATAACTAAATTTTCTGCTCTGAAATTGAGCTTTATTGCTAAATCAAATCTGATTTTTAAGAAAAATTTATCATTTAGACTTTTTATCCATAGACAAAAAATGAATAATCATTCATTTTATAGACAAAAGTGAATGATTGTTCATTTTTTCATATTAAGAATAAAATCTCACAATTGGAGGTGAGGATTAATGACAGCAACAACAATGAATGTGAATGCTGTAGTGGACAAGGCGAAGTTCAAACCTTTTCATTTAAACGTCGTACTCTGGTGTTTATTTGTAGTCATCTTTGACGGTTATGACCTGGCGATTAATGGCGTAGCCCTACCACTACTGATGCAAGAATGGAATATGACTGCTGTGCAAGCAGGCATGTTGGCCAGTACTGCCCTGGCCGGAATGATGTTCGGTGCCATGTTTTTTGGCATGCTGGCCGATAAGATTGGCCGTAAAAATGTCATTTTAATTTGTGTGACCTTATTTAGCGGTTTTACCTTCTGGGGCGGTTTCGCATCTAACCCGACTGAATTCGGAATTTTGCGCTTTATTGCCGGTTTAGGAATTGGCGGAGTATTACCGAATCTGGTGGCCTTAACCTCTGAATATGCACCACAAAAACTGCGCAGTACCTTGGTGACCACCATGTTTAGTGGGTATGCGGTCGGCGGTATTATGGCTGCGTTACTGGGTGCCTGGTTAACTCCAAGTTTTGGCTGGGAAGTGATGTTTTATATCGCGGGTATTCCACTGTTACTGTTACCGATCTTGTGGAAGTTTTTACCTGAATCATTGACCTTTTTAGTGAAAAAACAGCAGGATGAAAAAGCGCGCCAGATTATCCAGAAAATCACGCCAGAAGAAAAAGTCAGTGCGCAGACTCAACTGGTCTTAAATGAAGTACAGGTGCCGGATGCCTCTATTGCCGCCTTATTTAAGCAAAACCGTGGCATGAGTACCTTATTGTTCTGGTGCTGCTTCTTTATGTGTTTATTGATGGTCTATGCACTGGGCAGCTGGTTACCAAAACTAATGATGGCCGCTGGTTACTCGCTGGGTAGCAGCCTGATGTTCCTGATGTCGATGAATATTGGCGCAGTAATTGGCACCATTGGCGGCGGGATTCTGGCAGACCGTTTCCATTTAAAACCGGTGATTATTGGCATGTTCCTGATGGGGGCTGTGGCGCTGGTTGGATTAGGCTTTAACTCGCCACAACCGGTGATTTACCTACTGGTGGCGCTGGCTGGGGCTTCCGCAATTGGCAGTAGTATTCTGCTATACAGCTTTGTGGCGCAGTATTATCCACTAGCGGTGCGCTCAACCGGGATTGGTTGTGCCTCTGCAGTCGGCCGTGTAGGTGCAATTGTCGGCCCGATTATTATCGGGGTGCTATTGGGTATGGAATTACCGCATAAACTGAATTTCTTGGCGGTGGCGATTCCAGCGGTGATTGGTGCAATTGCAGTTGCCCTGATTCGCATCCAGAAAGCCTCAGAGCCGGTTACTGAAACACCACCGGTGGTGTCTAAGGCCAGTCGCTCTTATAGCTAAACCGATGTAATTCATCTAAACCAACAAAAAGCCTCAGTAGAGGCTTTTTGTTTAAAGGGAAAAAGATGATTTGCCTGGCTTAGAAATGTGCTTCCAGCCCGAGATAAGGACCTTTAAAATCCAGCTGGAGATTACGCTCATCACCTTCGTTCAGTTCCACATCTAAAATGCGGTAACCGGCCTTCAGCCCGACATCGACCAGTAAATTATCAATAAAATTATATTTCAGTTCTGCCTGTGCATCGCTAATGACAGTATTATCAAACTTGGCATAGCTGGCTTCGGCTTTGGCACTTAAACCGGTAAAAGGCAGTTTCACCCCGGCTTCGGCATACAGCATTGGCAAGGTTTCACTGACCTGTTCCACTTCAGTTAAATTCTGCTGCACGGTACCGTCCAGTACCTTGGCACCCACACCAATATCGGCACTGACAATATTGTCCAGAATTTCGTAATAGACAATGAAGTCGGAATAATCGAGGTCGATCCGCTCCATCTTTTCATTCAGAACTTCACGTTCTGATTCTGCCTCAAGTGTGCTGTGCTTGATTTTGACATTCGGCAATAACGGTACTGGATGTTCAACCGCCAAGGCAAAAGACAAACTGGAGTCATCTTTCATCTCGGGCTGGCCCAAGGCGCTCGATAAGTCACTGTCATAATGCCAGTAATCGACGCTACCTTTAACACCAATAATATCGGCCTGCGCGGCGCTAAAACAGCCAAGACCGAGGATGAAACACAATGCTGGACGTGTACGCATAAAAATCCCTGTAGAGCTTGTATATTCTCAGAATAAATTTATTGTGGAGGATGGAACCGGGAAACATCTCGGCGCATCATATCGGGAATTGGTATAAATTGCATTGACGCATCATGCAAAAAATAGAGGACCTGCACATGGCTACGCACACTGATCATCCGCACGATTATCCTTTATATCTGGCTGGACAGCCGCATGTGACCGGCCAGTGGCTAGAGGTCGAAGATAAGTATCTGCAGCGCTGTTATGCACGTGTGGCGCTGGCCGATGCAGAGACGCTGGAGCAGGCGATTCAGGCCGCAGTCCAGGCGGAAGCGGCGATGGCGGCATTAAAACCGTTTCAGAAACAGAAAATCCTGCTGCATTGTGTGCAGCGTTTTCAGGAATGCCGGGCCGAGCTCACCGAACTGCTGATTATTGAAGGCGGTAAACCGAAAAGGGCTGCCGCTGCTGAAGTGGAGCGGTTAATCAATACCTTTCAACTGGCTGCGGATGCAGTCACCCAGATGGATCAGGGCCGGATGATGCCATTGGCAGTAACTGCCGCGGCTTGCAGTTATCAGGGCATCAGTAAACAGGTACCGATTGGCGCGGTATCGCTGATCAGTCCATTTAATTTTCCTCTGAATTTAACGGCCCATAAAATTGCACCCGCGATTGCTGCCGGCTGTCCCTTTGTTTTAAAACCGGCCAGTCTAACCCCGATTTCTGCCTTAAAAATTGCCGAGATTCTGGCGGAAACCGATTTGCCGGCTGGGGCCTTTTCGGTATTGCCCTGTCCGCGTGAGCAGGCCGATGTGCTGGTCACCGATGACCGCTTTAAACTGCTGAGCTTTACCGGTTCCGATGTGGTGGGCTGGGACATGAAAGCGCGTGCCGGACGTAAAAAGGTCACGCTGGAGCTGGGCGGCAATGCTGCCGTGATGATTGAGGCCGATACCGAGGTCAATGATGCGCTGGTTGACCGGTTAATTGGCGGTGCCTATAACCATGCCGGACAGGTGTGTATTAGTGTGCAGCGTATTCTGGTGCATCGCGCGATTTACACACAGCTTAAAGATAAACTGGTCAGCCGTTTGCAGTCATTACGGGCAGCTGATCCGCGTCTGGACAGCGCTTTGGTTGGGCCGATGATTAAGGAGAACGAAGCCGTGCGCCTGAAAAAATGGCTGGATCAGGCCGTAGCAGAAGGCGCGACGGTATTGGTGGGCGGCGAACAGCAGGGGGTGATGTTCGAGCCGACATTGCTGGAGCAGGTTTCGCCAACATCGGAAATTTACCAGAATGAAGCTTTTGGTCCGGTGGCTATTCTGGAGCCGTATGAACAGTTTGAGCAGGGTATTGAACGGATTAACCAGAGCCGCTTTGGTTTGCAGGCCGGGGTCTATACCCAGAATCTGCAGCAGATGCTATATGCCTGGGACCAGCTGCATGTTGGCGGGGTGATTATTAACGATATTCCATCGTTCCGGGTCGATAACATGCCGTATGGCGGGGTCAAGGATTCGGGGCTGGGCCGTGAGGGAATTCAATCGGCAATTCGTGATATGCAGGAAGAACGTTTGCTGGTGATCCATCAACCGGGTTGACGGCTTGGGGTGCATCAAGGGCAAGCTTGAACTTGATGCATTCTCATCTATAGATCACGGCAATCTATTTAAATACAGCATCTGAAGAAAGCATTGAGGGGCGGCGATAGGCATTTTATATCATCGGGTATAAATGACCGTTTAAAGGATGGCAATTGAGTTTTCAGTTTTACTTCATAATGTATTCCAAAAAGTTTGGTAATTCATAACCAAAATTGTACAATAAATAAGCTGATTAATTGAGCGGTTGAATCAGGATAGATTATAAAAACCCAAGATTTGGAGCAGAAATTACAGAATAATTTTTTAAAAGTGAGTATTGTTGAACCATATAAAAGGGAGTCTTCACGATGCACTTTAAGCAAGTTTTCGTCATCCACTCCCTGTTTGTCATTTAGAAACCAGTACCCAAAAGGTCAAGGCTAAATCAAACACTCAAGATTAATATTGCATGGTGCTTTTTTGCTTGCGAGAAAACCACATAAAAAGCAGTGAAAAAAGCATCTAGGTTTAGGTGTTTTATGTCAGGAAATCGTGAAAACTGGTCCGCGCGATCAGGCTTTATTATTGCAGCGATTGGTTCAGCTGTAGGCTTGGGGAATATTTGGCGTTTTCCCTATGTGGCTTACGAAAATGGTGGTGGTGCCTTCCTGGTGCCGTATCTGGTGGCAATTTTTGCTGCCGGTTTGCCGTTATTATATTTAGATTACGCGGTCGGGCATAAGTTCCGTAAAGCGCCGCCACTGGCGTATAAAAAGCTCATGAACAGTGAGTCCTTGGGCTGGTGGCAGGTGATGGTGACCCTGGTCATCGGGATTTACTATGCCAGCGTTCTGTCCTGGGCCGGTAGTTATATGTACTACGCGATTGGCCAGAAATGGGGGGCAGATACCCAGGCCTTCTTCTTTAATTCCTATTTGCAAAATGGCGAAGGGCTGGCCTTGGGCTTTGTACCGACCTTATTTTTCGGTCTGGTGATTGTCTGGGCGGTGGTGATGTTCATTCTTTACGGTGGTGTACGTCGTGGTGTGGAACTGGCCAATAAAATCTTTATGCCGTTACTGGTGGTACTGTTCACGATTCTGGTGATTCAGGCGATCCGTTTACCGGGCGCAACCGCAGGTTTAAATGCCTTCTTTACCCCGAACTGGGAAGCGATGGGCAACTATAAAGTCTGGCTGGCCGCATTTGGTCATATCTTCTTCTCGCTGTCTGTGGGCTTCGGGATCATGCTGACCTATGCCTCGTATTTAAAGCGTAAAACCAATATGACCGGTTCCGGTGCGGTGGTTGCGCTGGCCAATTCGTCTTTTGAAATTCTGGCCGGTATCGGGGTATTTGCGGCTTTGGGCTTTATGGCGTTCAGCTCAGGCTCAACCGTGGAAGAAGTGGTATCTGGCGGTATTGGTCTGGCCTTTATTGCCTTCCCGAAAATTATTTCCAGCATGGGCGCAGGCGGCGACTTATTTGGCTTCCTGTTCTTCGCCTCATTGACCGTTGCTGGGATTACCTCGATGGTCAGTATTCTGGAAGTGCCGATTTCAGCTTTCCAGGACAAGTTAGGCTGGTCACGTAAAAAATCGGTCAGCATTATTGCCGGTGGTTCAGCCATTGTTTCGACCCTGATTTTCTCGACCCATAGCGCGATTACCTTTGTCGACATCATTGACTACTTTGCCAATAATATTGGTATTGTTGGCGGTGGTTTACTGTCGATTATTCTGGTGTCGTGGTTCCGTCGTCCGTTATTGTCGCAGTTACAGGTGCATATCAACCAGTACTCTAGTATTAAACTGGGTGCCGGCTGGAACTTCCTGTTAACCGTTGTGACTCCATTATCGTTGCTGGTGGCTTTAGGCTTAACCATCAAGTCGATTGTTGCAGAAGGTTATGGCGGTTATCCGGCTGAAATCTTATGGCTGGTGGGTGGCGGTACGCTGGCCCTGTTTATTGTGGGTGCCATTGTACTAAGCTGTCTGAAAGACAAAGTACCGGAAGAGGAGAACTAAGATGAATACTGAAGCGATTATCATGATGATCATCTCGACTGTCCTGCTCTGGGGCGGTTTAATCCTGGCCATGATTCATCTGAGCAAACATCCAGATGAACCAGAGGATTAAGTCTGTGATACATGCATGTGCAGACTAAGCCGCTGTAGAATAAAAAAGGAACCACCTGAGGGTTCCTTTTTTTATCGTCTAGATTTTTTCGATCCGGCAATAATAGAAGCCATCGCCGCGTCCGGCTTCCGGTAACAGCTGGCGGCCATACTGCTGTTCGACACCATAGTCTGTGGCAATTTTAATTTCTCTGGCATCGGCATGCTGGGCAAAGAACTGTTGCATCTGCTGTTCATTTTCTGCTTTTAAAATGGAACAGGTGATATACAGCAAGGTACCACCGACTTTTAGCTGGGACCACATCTGTTCCAGAATCTGCTGCTGCAGCTCGACGGTTTGCTGAATGTCAGCCGATTGACGTAACAGGCGAATATCCGGATGACGACGCATCACCCCAATGGCAGAGCAGGGTGCATCCAGCACAATACAATCGACCGGTTCGGTTGCGGTCCAGCGCGTAGCATCTGCCGCCAGAATTTCAACCTGCTGCGTATCGGTCAGTTGCAGGCGCTCCAGATTTTCCCTGACCCGTAGCAGGCGTTTCGGGTCCTGATCCAGTGCCACCAGAGTGGCCGGACTAAATTTTTCCAGGATATGTGCGGTTTTTCCGCCCGGTGCTGCACAGGCATCAATCACCACTTTGCCATTTAAATCTGGCAATAACTGCGCACAGAGCTGGGCATGTTCATCCTGCACCGAGAACCAGCCGGCCTCAAAGCCCGGCAGCTCCGGAATCTGCACTGCTTGTTCCAGAATAATCGCCACATCGGTACACTCACCTGGACGAGCCTGAATACCGGCACCCAACAGTTTATTCAGATAGGCTTCACGGCTGATCTTGCGTTGATTGACCCTTAAGGTCAGTGGTGCTGTCTGTTTCAGGTCCTGGGTCAGTTGCTCCAGCTGTTCCGGCCAGTCTTTTTTCAGACGTTTAAACAGCCAGCTGGGTAAACCATGCGCCGCTTGCAGCGTCTGCTCAAAGACCGATGTTTCACGTGAAACACGTCGCAGGATGGCATTGACCACACCACTGAGTGCCTGAAAGCCCAGCTGCTTGGTGGCAGTCACGGTTTCTGAAATAGCCGCATGGTCGGCAATACGGGTACATAAAATCTGATATAGCCCGACATAGAGACAGGTTTCGACGGTTTCATTGTTCAGCGGTTTGACCAGCAAAGGCAGGGTAATGCTTTTCAGGCCATACCATTGACGTAAGGTGCCCAAGACCAGTTCGTGATACAGCGCCCGGTCACGCTCGGCGACCTTGGTCAGATGCAGCGGTAAAATACTGGCCAGAGATTGGCCCTGCTGGACGGCCAATAAAGTACGAATCACTTGGGCGCGTAAGTTCAGATGTGACTGACCGGATGGATGTTGATTCATGCCAGCACCTGCCCAATACTTAATTTCTGGGTTTGTGCAATCTGGACCGGATTCAGCGCTTTACCACCCGGCCATTGCAGGCTGGTCAGACAGATGGCTTTGCCATCGCCACAGGCCACATGCACGCCCTGTTTATCTAGTGCCAGAATGGTCCCCGCCGACTGGCCATTGACCGCTTCATTTGACAGTATAGATCCCCAAACCCGTAAATTACTTTGCTCATCCAGCGGAATAAACGCCACCGGCCACGGGTTAAAGGCGCGAATATTGCGGTCAATTGTCACAGCATCCTGAGACCAGTCAATTTTCGCTTCGGCTTTAGACAGCTTGTGGGCATATACCGTTAAAGCTTCATCCTGTACTTCGCGCTGTTCCAGATACTGTTGTAAAGTCTGCTCCGAAGCCAGTACCGCCACAATCGCCTCCGCACCCTGAATGGCCAGTTTGTCATGCAGGCTGGCAGAGGTATCTTCAGCTGTAATCGGGCACAGGGTTTTATACATCATATCGCCGGTATCCAGCCCGGCCGCCATCTTCATAATGGTCACGCCGGTTTCAGCATCACCGGTGGCAATGGCGCGTTGAATGGGCGCCGCTCCTCGCCAGCGTGGCAGCAGCGAACCATGAATATTCAGGCAGCCATATTTGGGTGTATCCAGTACCACTTGTGGCAAAATCAGGCCATAGGCCGCCACCACCATTACATCGGCATTCAGGGCTTTTAGTTCTGCCTGCGCAGCCAGACCTTCTTCCGTGGATGATTTAAAATGTAACGGTTGATATACCGGAAGATTATGTGCCAGCGCCAGTTGTTTCACGGCAGAGGCCGTAAGTTTTTGTCCGCGGCCTGCTTTGCGGTCAGGTTGAGTATAGACTGCCACAATTTCATGCTCGGTTTTTAATAAGGCATCGAGCGCTACAGCTGCAAATTCTGGTGTTCCCGCAAAGATAATTTTCACACATGAGATTCCATATAAACTTGCCCCACATTATATGCGAAAAGCCTTTTTAAGCCTAAATTGTCATGTAAATAGAGATTGCATCTTCATGAGTTCGGCTGGGTGTTGTTCTTTGCAAACAAAATTTTATTTAAAAAATTAATATCAATAAATTTTGTTTATATAAAAGGTAAAAATTATTCATGAAAATGCCGGAGCTAATGCTTTATGATCAAATCATATCGGCTCCGTAGGCGAGTCTCCCCAGTTTTCATCAGTTGAAAGATCGCAGAATAAAAGGTTCAAAAGACCCGATCACCCAGCACGCTGACAGATTGAGCTGTAGTATGATGTGACGAAATTTCAACTGATAACCTGAAGATCAGTACATTTTAGCCAGAGATGGGGATTCACCCTCTCAAGCACAACTCGTTGGAAATACACATGCCTGACTATCGTTCAAAAACATCGACACACGGAAGAAATATGGCGGGCGCACGTGGCTTATGGCGTGCGACCGGGATGAAAGATGAAGATTTTGGCAAGCCGATTATTGCGGTGGTCAACTCTTTTACCCAGTTTGTACCGGGTCACGTGCATCTAAAAGACCTGGGTCAGCTGGTGGCACGTCAAATTGAAGCGTCAGGTGGTGTAGCCAAAGAATTCAATACCATTGCGGTCGATGACGGCATCGCCATGGGTCATGACGGCATGCTGTATTCCTTGCCGTCACGCGACCTGATTGCCGACTCGGTTGAATATATGGTCAGCGCACACTGTGCCGATGCCATGGTGTGTATCTCCAACTGTGACAAAATCACCCCGGGCATGTTAATGGCCGCCATGCGTCTGAATATTCCGGTGGTGTTTGTGTCCGGCGGTCCAATGGAAGCGGGTAAAGTCAAAATCCGTGGCAATGAAAAAGCCATCGACCTGATTGATGCCATGATTGTCGCTGCAGATGACAACTTTACCGATGAAGAAGTGGCAGAATACGAACGTTCAGCCTGTCCAACCTGTGGTTCATGTTCAGGCATGTTCACTGCCAACTCAATGAACTGCTTGACCGAAGCGCTCGGTCTGTCGTTGCCAGGCAATGGTTCTACACTGGCGACGCATGCTAACCGTAAAAAACTGTTCGAACGTGCTGGTTCTTTAATTGTGGAACTGGCCAAACGTCACTATGAACAGGATGATTACAGCGTTCTGCCACGTTCAATTGCCACCAAAGCCTCGTATGAAAATGCCATGACCCTGGACATTGCCATGGGCGGTTCAACCAATACTGTATTGCACCTGCTGGCTGCGGCCAATGAAGCCGGTGTTGATTTCACCATGGATGACATCGACCGTTTATCGCGTAAAGTGCCGGTCCTGTGTAAAGTGGCTCCGGCAAAAAATGATGTACATATGGAAGATGTCCACCGTGCCGGCGGGATCATGGGTATTCTAGGCGAGCTGGATCGTGCCGGTTTGCTGGATACTTCTGTACCGACCGTACATGAAGCAAGCTTAAAAGATGCCTTAGATAAATGGGACATCATCCGTACTGAAAATGAAGAGGTGTACACCTTCTTCAAATCGGCGCCAGGTGGCGTTCCGACCCAGACTGCATTCTCACAGGACCGTTATTATTCACGCCTTGATGGCGACCGTGAAAATGGCGTGATCCGTAATGCTGAACATGCCTTCTCTAAAGATGGTGGTCTGGCCGTGCTGTACGGCAACATCGCGCTGGATGGCTGTATCGTAAAAACTGCGGGTGTAGATGAATCCATCCTGAAATTTAATGGTACAGCTCGCGTATTTGAAAGCCAGGATGCCGCAGTAGAGGCGATTCTGGGTGGTAAAATCAGCGCCGGTGATGTGGTGGTGATTCGTTACGAAGGTCCACGTGGTGGTCCGGGGATGCAGGAAATGCTGTACCCAACCAGCTACCTGAAATCTAAAGGTCTGGGCAAAGACTGTGCCTTGCTGACCGATGGCCGTTTCTCGGGCGGTTCATCTGGCCTGTCGATTGGTCACGTCTCTCCGGAAGCGGCAGAAGGTGGCGCGATTGGTCTGGTCGAAGATGGCGACCGCATTGAAATTGATATTCCAAACCGTAGCATTCACCTGGCGGTTGATGATGCAACCATGGCAGCGCGCCGTGAAGCACAGGAAGCCAAAGGCTGGCAGCCGGCTGAGGAACGTCCACGCAAGATTTCTAAAGCGCTGAAAGCCTATGCCATGCATACCACCAGTGCGGCCAAAGGTGCGGTACGTGAAATCTAAGCGCTAAGTTTTTAGAGCTACAAAAGCACTCCTGATGGGGTGCTTTTTTATGTGAGAAGCTAAGTTTGAAAGGGATCGCTTCAGCACGACACCGTCTTAAAGAGAAGGATTTGATAATGGTTGATTAGCTTTGGTTCGACCGACCTTGCGAAATATATTGCTCATTGGGCAAAAGGAGGTAAAACTATTTTCATCTGCAAAACTCGTTCAGTACCCGCAGGTTTCACTGATATCGCAAAACCATTTAATATGAATTGTAGTCCTGCCTCGGACCGTTGCAGATGACTTGGGTATAGATCAAATGTTCGAGAAACCGCTGAAAGCTATATTGTACGGATTTAATTCTATACAATAATCGTAGAATAAATTGCCAAACACTGTGGCTTCAATCCAGTGATCGCCAAGGAAGAAACCAATGAGTAAAGATAATATCCGCGAACATTCCGCCCCGGTCTATGAGGGCATTGAAAATGCACCGGCACGTTCCATGATGCGCGCCACCGGCTTTCAGGATGAGGATTTTACGCGTCCTTTTATCGGGATTGCCTCAACCTGGGCCAATGTCACGCCGTGTAATATGCATATTGATGGGCTGGCGCGTGAAGCCGAAGCCGGGGTCAATGCCGCTGGCGGTAAGGGGATTATCTTTAACACCATCACCATTTCGGACGGGATTTCAAACGGCACCGAGGGCATGAAATATTCGCTGCTAACCCGCGAGATTATTGCCGATTCGATTGAAGCCGTGGTTGGCTGTCAGGCCTATGATGGGGTGATTGCCATTGGCGGCTGCGATAAAAATATGCCAGGCTGTATTATGGGGCTGGCGCGCCTCAACCGTCCGGGGCTGTTTGTCTATGGCGGCACCATCAAGCCGGGCGCCGGCCATACTGACATGATTTCAGTATTTGAGGCAGTCGGGCAGCATGCCAAGGGCGAAATTAATGAAATTCAGGTCAAACAGATTGAAGAAGTGGCCTTGCCGGGACCGGGTTCCTGTGGCGGCATGTACACCGCCAACTCGATGGCCTCGGCGATTGAAGCCTTGGGCATGAGTTTGCCGGGTTCATCGGCACAGGAAGCGGTGTCTGAAGACAAGAAAATTGACTGTCAGCGTGCTGGTGAAGCGGTAATGAACCTGCTGCGTCTGGACATTAAACCGCGCGACATTATGACCAAAGCCGCGTTTGAAAATGCCATTAAAGTGCTGATTGCCCTGGGCGGTTCCACCAATGGCGTGCTGCATTTACTGGCGATGGCGCATACGGCCGGGGTCGAGCTGAGCCTAGATGATTTTGTCCGCATTGGTCAGGATATTCCGGTGGTGGCCGATGTACGTCCATCCGGTCAATACCTGATGTCTGAACTGATTGCGATTGGCGGGATTCAGCCGCTGATGAAACGGATGCTGGATGCCGGCATGCTCGATGGTTCCTGCCTGACCGTGACCGGTAAAACACTGGCCGAAAACCTGGCGGATGTTGAAGACTATCCGGAAGGCCAGCAGATTATCCTGCCATTTGATGCACCGGTGAAAAAAGATTCGCATCTGGTGATTTTAAAAGGCAACCTGTCGCCAACCGGTGCGGTGGCAAAAATTACCGGTAAAGAAGGGCTGTATTTTGAAGGCCCGGCACGGGTGTTTGAAGGTGAAATTGGTGCCATGCGCGGTATTCTTGACGGTCAGGTGCAGCCGGGCGAAGTGGTGGTAATTCGCGGTGTTGGACCAAAAGGCGGACCGGGCATGCCTGAAATGCTAAAACCGACCTCAGCGATTATTGGTAAAGGCCTGGGCGATGCTGTGGCCCTGATTACCGATGGCCGTTTCTCCGGCGGCAGTCATGGCTTTGTGATTGGCCATGTGACCCCGGAAGCCTATGAAGGTGGGCCAATTGGTTTGGTGAAAAATGGCGATAAAATCTCCATCAATGCCGAAACCCGTGAAATGACCTGGCATGTGTCTGAACAGGAAATTGCCGCGCGTCAGGCGGCCTGGGTCAAGCCAAAACCAAATTATACGCATGGTGCACTGGCCAAATTTGCCCGACTGACCTCAGGGGCAGAGACCGGCGCCGTGACCGATTTAAATTTGGATGTGTAATTGATCATTTAAGATCAAATTGTTATAAACCGGTGTAGTATCTTTTATTGCACCGTTTAATCCTTTAGAGGCTCAGCTCATGTCACTGTTACGCCGTTGGTTTGATCCAATCCGATCGAGTTGGTTTTATCAAAAACCGTCTCGTCAAGCGGTGTTACCGATTGAGCAGGGCCTCAGTATTCATCTGCGTTTAGATGATGTGTATAGCTATCTGGCAGTGCAGGAACTGCCACAGCTTGAAGAAATTCTCTCCGATGCCTTAAAGCCGTTAAAAGTAATTATTTCCAGTGGCAGTGCAGAGCCGCCGAACCAGATGTCGGCGCTGGAATGGCAGAACTATTGCCTGAATGATGCACAGATCCTGTCCAAGCAGCATCGTTTCAGTTTTCATGACACCCCGGAACAGCCGACCCCGGAAGCCTTGGCGCAAGCTGAAACCATCTTGCGGCATACGCCTTTGCGCGGTCAGGATTTTCTGTATTTGCTGGAAGATGTATTCCATATGCTCTGGCAAAAACAGTATGGCAAATTGCGCACCCTGTATGCCATGGCCAGCCGCCATCATCAGGAACAGCATTTTCCGGAACGGATCTTTAATCAGGACGCCATTCTTGCCAGCTATTTCGAGTTTGGTGGCCGTCAGTATCATGCGGTAGATGATTTGTTACGCCTGACCCGGCGCCTAAAACAGCAGAAGCTGCTGACCGGTAATCCGATTTTCCTGATCAATCATATTGAATGGCGTGAGCATTTAATTAATGATGCCGAAGCTTTAAATGAAATTCAGCGTATGGACCCGGAGCTGGATTTATATATCGCGCTGGAAGATCCGATTTCCTGGCTGCTGCTGGCCTATATTCAGGAAGAGCTGGCCAATTATTATAATATTCATTTGAATGTCTATCCGCTCAGTTATCAGGGCCGTGACCTGTTTGACTGGAGCCTGGCCACCCGTTTATCCAAACGCACCGAAGTCGCGTTTACCCCATTTTGCCGGCCGACCCAGGATGCCACCTATCAGATGGCGCGACTGTTTTATAGCGTGCCGGAAGAGCAGCGCATGCAGGCCATTCACCGAATTTTGCAGGCGGTGTGGACCCAGGGCAAAGACCTGTCTTTTAAAGCCCATTTCGAGCAGTTACGCCGTGAGCTGAACATTGTTGAACTGAGCAGTGCCGATATTGAACAGTATCTTAAAGACAATGACATGCTCTGTGAAATGAAGTCTCAGCCGAATTTACCGGTGCTGGAGCTGCGGATTGACGGGCAAAGTTATGTGTTTAATAGCCTTTATCGCGTCTGGATGATTGAAAGTATTTTCAGTAATGTGTTAGAAGAAAAGTACAAAAGTGAAAACGAAGCTGAAAATGACATCTTACAACATGAAAAAAGAGAAAGTTGAGTCGCTGGAACAGGCTCGCGCACAGATTGATGTGATTGATAGTGCTTTGGTGGAGCTGATTGCAGCGCGTCAATATTATGTTGATCAGACCACCCGTTTTAAAAAATCAGAAACCGATATGCAGACCCCGGAACGCCAGGCCCAGATTCTGGAGCGTTTGCGTAGCCAGGCCACCAGCTTGGGGCTCGATGCTCAGCTAATTGAACAGCTGTACCAGACCATGTTCCAGCACTTTATTCAGCGTGAACTGAAACAGTTTAGACCTTAAAACCGATAACAATTAAAAACGCGCTGGCACTCTGTTTTCATCATAGCAGGCCGGGATGATCTTCCTGATTCCGGCGGCGCGGATTATTTTTGCTCGTCTTTAATCTTTAGCCAGAACCGTAGACATCAGCACTCGGCAGGTGAGATGAATCTGGGAGGTTATTTCGCTTCAAGATCAAGGTTGGTTGAAAAACAAGCGAATCATCTAACTTTAATTTAAAAATAAACCGATGGCGGTATTTTGCGCAAAGCTAGAGCCCGGCAGGCTTTGCGCGCGTCTATAGTTTTTTGGTAAACTAAATCTATTGATTTTATTACATATTTTAACACTATAGATTTGACTTAATTGAAAATGTATATATATTGTATATACATCTTTTTGTTAAAGCGTCTTTATTTTGGAGTGAAGCAATGAGCGAGCAAATCAAAAAAATAAAGACAGGCAAAAAAGATGGACAACTTTTAATTCGTATTAATAGTGCTGAACGCGATGAATTTATTCATTTGTGTGAAGAACTGGATACTAGTGCTGCTCGTGAATTAAGAAAATTTATTCGTAGCTTTGTGAAACAGCACAAGCGCGAATAGCCTTACTAGGGAGTAATACCATGGCGAAGCAAGTTAAATCGTTAAAGCAAAAAATCAAAGCACGTTTGAAAAAGATTTCAAAACATCAGGGCAAATTGAAACAGCTGCAAAAAGCCCTGAAAAAGCAAAAATAATTTAATTTTGCCTTGAAACCTGACTGCTAGCGTTTAGGTTTCAGATAAAAAACCGAAGCCGGTACTGATCATACCGGCTTCGGTTTTTTTGTATATTAGTCAGGGCAGTTATACTTTTTCTGATTTTTCGCCCAGGCTAAAGAACAGGTTCAGTAACAGCGCAGCAAAGGTCGCTGTCCCAATACCACCCAGGTTAAAGCTGCCGAATTGCAGGGCAAAGTCACCGGTACCTAAAATAATGGTCACTGCCGCCACCATCAGGTTTTTGTTTTTCGAGAAGTCGACTTTGTTTTCAATCCAGATTTTCGCTCCAGCAATGGTAATCAGACCAAACACCACAATTGAGGCACCGGTTAAAATCGCGCTTGGAATGGTATGAATAATGGCACCAAACTTAGGCGATAAACCGAGGAAAATGGCAAACACACCGGCAACTGCAAAAATAATGGTCGAGTAGACACGCGTTACCGCCATCACGCCGATATTTTCACCATAGGTGGTCATGCCCGGCGCACCGACACCACCGGCTAAAGTGGTGGCTACACCATCGGCGACAAAAGCTTTACCAATGTGCGGGTCCAGGTTTTCACCGGTCATGGCACTCACCGCTTTAATATGACCGAGGTTTTCTGCCACCAGAATCAGCGCTACCGGGGCAATGATCAGCATGGCATTGACTTCAAATTCCGGACCATGGAAGGTTGGCAGGCCAAACCATGCCGCCTGCTGGATTGGGGCAAAGTTAATTGGCGTGCCATAACCCATGACATTACTGACAATAAAGTAAACCAGATAGGCCAGCAGCAGACCAACCAGGAGCAACAGGCGCTGTAACAGTCCTTTGGTAAATACTGCAATTGAACCCATACATAGGACAGTCACCAGCGCCATCCACATATTAAATGGATTACCGGCTACACCTTTGACGGTGACTGGGGCCAGGTTCAGACCAATGATCATCACCACTGCACCAGTGACCACAGGTGGCATTAATTTTTCAATCCAGCGCGTACCGGTGGCCATGACCAGAAAGCCGAGCAGGGCATATAAAATACCGCAGGCAATAATCCCGCCGGCTGCCACCGCAATATTCGGGTTGGGTCCGCCCGTGCCGGATGCGGCATAACCGGTCGCAGCAATTACCACCCCAATAAAGGCAAAGCTGGAACCTAAATAACTAGGAACGCGACCACCGGTCATAATAAAGAACAGGATGGTACAGATCCCGGACATCAGAATGGCCAGGTTCGGGTCAAAGCCCATCAGGAAAGGCGCAAGTACCGTCGCACCAAACATGGCAAACGCGTGCTGAACCCCCAGAACCACAGTTTGCGCAGGTGGAAGATACTCATTGGTACCTACAGGACGTGCATCGATACTGCCTTGATACGGGCGCCATTTGGGAAACCAATTGGACATATTTTGAGCACTCTAAAGACAAATTGTGCCAATCATACTCCTGTTTTTTAAAAGATTTAATCGGAGATACAAAATTTTTGTTCAAATTAATTCTATGACTTTGCTTTATTTTTTACCGCAGGGTAAAAATTTTTCAATATAAAAACAGTATGAAATCAGTAGATTAATTCATCGACTTTGGCTGGAGGGAATGTATAAATAATAATTATTTTATTCATAAAAAAAGAAATGACAGCTTTATGACTGCTTAAAAATACAGCACATGCAGAACATGTGCTGTATGTTTTTGCCAATTTGACTTAGCCGGTGTTGCGTAATCCGGCAGCAATACCGGCAATGGTGACCATTAAGGCATGATCTACCGGACTATGCTCGGCCTGCTGGCTGTTGAGATACTGGCGACGACGTTTCATCAGTTCAGCCTGCAGCAGATGCAGTGGCAGTAAATACGGTTTACGTACTTTCATCGACTGATCCAGCACATCATTGCTGCTGAGGAGCTGTGACTCACCTTTCAGTGTCAGCAAGGTCTGGACTGCATCTTTCAGGCGTTGACGCAGCTCGGCCCCTAGGGCTTTCAGTTCTTCATCTTCGGTCAGATGTGCCTCATAGTAGAGTGCAATATGCCCATCGGCCTTGGACAGAACCATCTCCAGCATGTCCACCAAGGTCTGGAAATAGGGCCATTCGTGCAGCATTTCTTCCAGCAGTGCCTGCTGATCCTGGGCAATGACCTGGTTAATAGCAGCACCAGTACCCAGCCAGGCCGGTAGCATCAGACGAATCTGGGTCCAGGCAAACACCCAAGGAATGGCACGTAGCGATTCAATTCCGCCACTGACTTTACGCTTGGCCGGACGTGAACCAAGCGGCAGCATTTGCAGCTCCAGTTCCGGGGTCACGGTACGCAGGTATTTCACAAAATGCGGATTTTCCCGTACAGTCTGGCGATAGACCTGCACCGACAGGTCAGTCATGCTGTGCATTAACTGGCGCCATTCCTGTTTGGGTACCGGCGGTGGCAGCAAGGTCGCTTCCAGCGTCGCGGCGGTATAGATTTCCAGATTCTGTAAGGCAATTTCTTCCAGACCAAACTTGAAGCGGATCATTTCGCCCTGTTCGGTAACGCGAATCGCACCAGAAATTGAACCTGGTGGTTGTGAGAACAGGGCTTGCTGGGTCGGTGCGCCGCCACGGCTGATAGAACCACCACGACCGTGGAACAGGGTTAGCTGAACCCCGTGCTGCTGCGCCACAGCGGTCAGTTCTTCCTGGGCACGATACTGGGCCCAGTTAGCCGACATAAAGCCGGCATCTTTGGCCGAGTCGGAGTAGCCAATCATCACCTCATGTTTGCCCTGAATATGCTGCTTGTACCAGTGCATGCCAAACAGGGTGTGCATGGTATTGGCTGCGCCGTCCAGATCTTTCAGGGTTTCAAACAGCGGCACCACGCGTAGCGGCGTTTGAATACCGGCTTCTTTTTGCAGCAATAACACCGCCAGCACATCACTTGGATATTCGGCCATGGAAATAATATAGGCACCTAGCGATTCCGATGGCTGTTCGGCCAGGGTCCGCATGGTGGCAAACACTTCCTGTACATCCGGATGTTCAATCAGGCTCTGTTTCGGTTCCTGCAGGTATTTGGGCAATAGCGGGCGTTTGCTTTGCAGTTCCTGTAGCAGGAAATTCTGCCGTGCCTGTTCGGTCCAGGTTTCAAAATTGCCCAGCCCGAGATATTCGGTAATTGCCGAAATGGCCTGACGATGACGACCAGATTCCTGACGGATATCCAGTTTGAGCAGTTCAATTCCGAAACAGTTGACCCGGCGAATGAAATCCAGCAGCTTGCCATTGGCAATTTCTGGCATGTTGCAGGCCATTAATGAGCGGTGACATAACAATAACGGGGTCAGCAGTTCCTGTTTGCTTTTAATTACCTGGCTGTCATCAGCATCCAGTCCTTGCAGCTTTTGCGCCAGCCAGTCACGGGTGGCGGTTAAACGCTGGCGCGTCTCACGCAAATATTCACGATACGGTTCAGGATGCGGCGTACCAATGGCGGCCAGCAGCTCCGGACTACATTGCTGGATCGACAGTTCCCAGCGCAAATCTTCAATATCGCGCAGGTACAAATCGGCGGCTTTCCAGCGCGAGAGCCACAGCACTTCCTGAGTCACCTGATGGGTCACATTCGGGTTGCCATCGCGGTCACCGCCCATCCAGGAGGCAAAACGTAGCGGTGCAATTTCCAGTGGCAGTTGCTGGCCGCACTGGGCCTGCACCATGCTGTCCAGTTCCCGGATAAATTTGGGCACTGCATTCCACAGCGTCTGTTCAATGGTAGTAAAGCCCCATTTGGCTTCATCAATCGGGGTCGGGCGATGCTGACGAATTTCATCGGTCTGCCAGGCCGAGCTGATCAGCTGTTTCAGCTCTTCCAGCACCGCCTGACGTTCACGAGGGGTCAGTTTCTGCTGGTCAAAGGCTGACAGGCAGGCATTGATGCCATCATATTTCTGAATGAGGGTGCGGCGGCTGACTTCGGTCGGATGCGCAGTTAAGACCAGTTCAATATTCAGCTCGCAGATCTGCTGGAACAAGGTCTCGGCAGAAATATCATGCTGCTGGAACTTCTGAAACAGATGATCGAGTGGATTCGGGGAGGGTGCGCTGTCATCAAATTCGCTCTGGCGGCGGCTACGCACCACATGATACTGCTCGGCAATATTGGCAAAATTTAAAAAGTGGGTAAAGGCACGGGTCAGCGGCAGAATTTCTTCATCTTCCAGACTGGACAGCAGTTGTTCGAGTTGTTTTTCTGCTTCAATTTGGCCATCACGGGCGCCTTTGGCCAGCGCACGAATCTGTTCGACCTGATTAAACAAATCTTGTCCGGCGTGCTGTTTCAGGGTGTCGCCCAGTAAATTTCCCAGCAGACGCACATCTTCGCGTAATGGAGCAGCAATTTGTTGAATCATTTTTTTCCCTCTCCAGAGTTCCTGTTTTGACTATACCCGGAATTCGTGAAAATCCAAGCCAGCACCAGGCGAAAGTCGGATAATTTTTATCCGGAAGCGCTGCAAAAAAGCCGGTTTTGTTCAAGGCTTAGGCAGCCAGTCACTCGGAGATGGCTTGCAGGAACAGCTGGATACTGGACTGGATCAGCTGCTGCTGTTCATCGGCGGCCGGAATCGGACGGATGCCGAGCAAAATTTCATGATGGCGCTGACCGAGTAACAACGACAACATCAACTGGATTAACTGTTCTAGCGGCATCTGCTGGATAAAACCTAAATCAATGGCCTGCTGGAAAAAGTGCTGCCAGACTTGGTTCAGCTTTTGATGCGAGGCCTGATAAAACTGCTGTAACAGCGGACTTTGCTGTGAGGCCAAATCGAGCAGCAGATATTCCAGCTTGATGGCTTCGGGTAAATAGACAATTTCCAGGGACAGCGCACACAGCTGCGCCAGCGCCTGCTGGAAATTGCTGTCGGCACTGAGCTGCGGCGGACGCGCCATAATCAGGGCTTCACAGGTATCTTCAATGGCACAGGTAAACAAGGTGGCCTTGTCCTGAAAATGATTATAGACCGTCAGTTTGGTCACGCCGGCATCGCGGGCAATTTCATTCATGCTCGAACCATGATAGCCCTGTTTTAAAAACAAGGATTTAGCCGATTCCAGAATGCGCTGGCGTTTTTCGAGATCTTTGGGACGTCCGACGTTCATTTGCTGAAAATATCCTAAATAAAATAAAAACAGTCATTGTGTTTTGCTGTTTCTTGCAATTAATGTACTCATCGGTATATTAATTAAAAATTGATCATTTTTAATATATTGCTATTTTGCCTGAAAAACATCTGACAAATAAGAGTCAACCGCATGAGCACGATTAACACGGTAGTTCTCAGCCTGATCCTGGTGTGTAGCACCCTGGTCGGTTGCAGCAAGGACAGCGCCAGCACTGAACAGAATATTCCCTATGTGATGGTGGCCCAGCCCACCTCCAGTCATCAGGCACAAAAAAGCTATGCTGGTGAGGTGCAGGCGCGTCAGCAGACCGCGTTGGCCTTTCGGGTGGGCGGTCAGGTGGTGGAACGCTATGTCGATGTTGGCGATCAGGTCAAGGTCGGGCAGGTGCTGGCACGTTTAGATGTTAAAGATGCCCAGTTACAGCTGAATGCAGCGCGCGCCCAGCTCGACAGTGCCCAGTCGGCTGCCAAAATTGCCCAAGATGAATTGCAACGTTTTCAGCAGCTGTTGCCAATGAATGCGGTTAGCCGCTCGCAATACGATGCCATCGACAATCAGTACAAATCTGCTGTGGCAGCGCTGAAACAGGCGCAGTCCAATTATGCGGTGGCGCAGAACCAGACCGTATATAACCGGCTGGTGGCCAATAAAAACGGGGTGATTACCGCACGCAATATTGAAGTGGGGCAGGTGGTGGCAGCCGGTCAGGCAGCCTATCAGCTGGCAATTTCCGGTGAACGTGAAGTGGTGATTGGCGTGCCGGAGCAGGCCATGAGCCAGATTAAAGTCGGTCAGCCGGCTACGGTCACCTTATGGTCACAGCCGGATCAGCGCTTTGAAGCCTATGTGCGGGAGATTTCACCGGCAGCTGACCAGTCACGTACTTTTAGTGTCAAGGTGGCGCTGCGTGCTGCCAATCCGGCCATCCAGCTGGGACAAAGTGCGCGGGTGTTTTTAAATGGCAATGCACAGCAGCAGCTGACCGTACCGCTGTCCAGCGTCTCGGCCAATGGCCAGCAGGCCTATGTCCTGGTGGTGGGTGCCAATCATCAACTACGTAAAGTAGATGTGCAGCTGGGCGCTTATGGCCGTGACAGCGTACCGGTACTTAGCGGGCTGAAGCCAACGGACTATGTGGTGGTGGGTGGGGTACATCTGCTGCGCGACCAGCAAAAAATTCATCCGATTGACCGGGAAAACCGTGCCGTCAAGCTTCAGGCAGGGGGTTAAGCATGAGCGCACCGCTAAACTTTAACCTGTCGGAATGGGCCTTAAAAAACAAGGGCCTGATTCTGTATTTCATGCTGCTGCTCGGCATTATTGGCATGTATTCCTATTCCAAGCTGTCGCAGAGTGAAGATCCGCCGTTTACCTTTAAGGTGATGGTGGTGCAGACCTACTGGCCGGGCGCAACCGCCAAAGAAGTCTCCTTGCAGGTCACTGACCGGATTGAAAAAGAGCTGATGACCACCGGGCAGTACGAGCGGATTCTGGCCTATTCACGTCCGGGAGAATCAATGGTGACCTTTATTGCCAAAGATTCGCTGCGTTCCGGGCAAATTCCGGATATCTGGTATACGGTACGCAAGAAAATCAATGATATCCGGCATGAACTGCCCCAAGGCGTGCAGGGACCGTTTTTTAACGATGAATTTGGCGATACCTTCGGCAATATTTATGTGCTGACCGGTGAAGATTTTGACTATGCCACCTTAAAAGAATATGCCGACCGCCTGCAGCTACAATTGCAGCGGGTCAAGGATGTCAGCAAGGTCGAACTGATTGGCCTGCAAGACCAGAAAATCTGGATTGAACTGTCTAATACTAAAGCGGCCCAGCTCGGTATTCCGGTTACCGCCATTCAGCAGGCATTGCAGCAGCAGAACAGCATGGCCAGTGCCGGCTTTTTTGAAACCGAAACCGACCGGATTCAGGTCCGGGTCAGTGGCCAGCTAAACAGTGTTGAAGCCTTGCAGCAGATGCCGCTACTGGTCAATGGCACCACCATTCAGCTGGGTGATGTTGCTGAGATTTACCGCGGTTTTAGCGATCCGGCCCAGCCGCGGATGCGTTTTATGGGCGAAAACGGGATTGGCATTGCCGTGTCCATGCGTAAAGGCGGCGATATTCTGGCGCTGGGGGAAAATCTGGCCAGCGAATTCCAGCGGCTACAACAGACCTTGCCACTGGGCATGCAGCTGCAAAAAGTCTCGGATCAGCCGGTGGCGGTCAAGCACAGTGTTAATGAATTTATGAAGGTACTGGCCGAGGCGGTGATTATCGTGCTGCTGGTCAGCTTTTTCTCGCTCGGTTTTCGTACCGGTCTGGTGGTGGCTTTTTCGATTCCGCTGGTGCTGGCAATGACCTTTGCCGGCATGAATCTGTTTGATGTCGGCTTGCACAAGATTTCCCTCGGTGCCCTGATTCTGGCGCTGGGTCTGCTGGTGGATGATGCCATTATTGCGGTAGAGATGATGGCCATTAAAATGGAGCAGGGTTATAGCCGGCTTCAGGCGGCTGGTTTTACCTGGAAAACCACCGCTTTTCCAATGCTGACCGGTACCCTGATTACCGCGGCCGGCTTTTTACCGATTGCCACGGCCGCGTCTAGTACCGGTGAATATACCCGCTCCATCTTCCAGGTGGTGACCATTGCCTTGGTGGTGTCCTGGTTTGCCGCGGTGCTGTTTGTGCCGTATCTGGGTGATAAACTGCTGCCCGATTTCAATCAGCAGCCACAACAGGCCAGCTGGTATCAGCGCCTTTGGGCCCCGCTCCAGCACCTGTGGTATATCATGCTGGAGAGCAGCATGATCCGTATCAGACCCGTTTTTATCAGGGCTTTCGCCGCTGGGTCGATACCTGTGTGACCTACCGCAAAACCGTGATTGCCGCTACGGTAGGCATTTTTGTGCTGTCGATTTTGATGTTCAAGCTGGTACCGCAGCAGTTTTTCCCACCCTCAAACCGGGCCGAAATTCTGGTCGATCTGAAACTTGAAGAAGGCGCTTCGTTAACAGCCACCGAAGCCGCAGTACAAAAGGTCGAGCAGTTCCTGGCCAAGCAGGAGGGGATTGATAACTATGTGGCCTATGTCGGCACTGGCTCGCCGCGTTTTTATTTACCGCTGGATCAGCAGTTGCCGCAAACCAGTTTTGCCCAGTTTGTGGTGCTGGCCTCATCGCTAGAAGACCGGGATGAAATTCGCCGTTCGCTGGATGAGCAGATTCGTAAATTATTGCCGGAAGCGCGTACCCGGGTGTCGCTGCTGGAAAATGGTCCGCCGGTTGGCTATCCACTCCAGTTCAGGGTCTCCGGTGAAGATCTGGCTCAGGTACGGCAATGGGCGCAGCAGGTCGCAGCTCAGGTCGATGACAATCCAAACACCACCAATGTGCATCTGGACTGGGGTGAGCCAAGCAAGGTCATTCATTTGCAGATTGATCAGGACCGGGCACGGCAAATGGGCGTCAGCAGTGTTGATCTAGCTAATTTCCTCAACAGTTCCATTCTGGGCAGCGCAATTGACCAGTACCGGGAAAAACGTGAACTGATTGAAATCCGCCTGCGCGGTGATGCAGCCGAGCGGGTCGATGTTGGTTCGCTCAGCAGCCTGGCAGTGCCAACCGCACAGGGCAATAGTGTACCGCTGGCCCAGATTGCCCAGATTGAATACCGTTTTGAAGAAGGCCTGATCTGGCACCGTAACCGTTTACCGACCATTACCGTACGGGCTGACATCAGCAGCGGTTTACAGCCAGCCACAGTGGTGGGGGAGCTGAGCGAACCCTTACAGCAGATTCGCAGCCAGTTGCCAAACGGCTACCTGCTGGAAGTCGGCGGGACGGTGGAAGAATCGGCGCGTGGGCAAAGTTCAGTCAATGCCGGTATGCCGCTGTTTTTGGCGGTGGTGTTTACCCTGTTGATGCTGCAGCTTAAAAGCATGTCACGGGCCTGTATCGTGTTTTTAACCGCGCCGCTTGGCATTATTGGGGTGGTGCTGTTCCTGCTACTGTTCAATAAACCTTTTGGCTTTGTGGCCATGCTCGGCACCATTGCGCTGTCGGGGATGATCATGCGTAACTCGCTGATTCTGATTGACCAGATCGAGCAGGATATTCAGGCCGGTGAAGCGCCGTGGGATGCGATTATCAATGCCACGGTGCGCCGCTGCCGTCCAATTGTGCTGACGGCACTGGCCGCCGTGCTGGCCATGATTCCACTGTCGCGCAGTATTTTCTTTGGCCCGATGGCGGTGGCCATCATGGGCGGATTGATTATTGCGACCCTGCTCACTTTATTCTTTTTGCCGGCCCTGTATGCGCAGTGGTTTAAAGTGAAAAAAAATCAGAATATGGCCTGATTTTGTGTCAATATAAGGTGCGAAAGCTTGAAAATTTCAATATAGTAGCACCTTCGTTTTTACAATTTTCAATAGGTAAATTTACTGCATATTATAAAACCAAACATGCAGTAAATGGGGTTGAAGCACACATGCAGCAAGATAGCTTAGCCAAGTTACGTCGTTCGATTGCTCTTTCTTACGTCTTCATGTTTTTCGCCCTGTTTACCTTAATTAGCGCCATTTTTGCCTACTGGCTGGCCCGTAAAGTGGTGATGGTCGATCAGACTGAAGTCTGGTTACAGGCCCAAGCACTCTGGGTCATGCGCAATGTCATGATCTACTCCATTTTGGCGGTATTTGCTGCCCTGTGGTTTATTCCGCTATTTTTCTATGCCTGGAATGATGCCACCTGGGTCACTGCGACCACCATTGCCGGTGTGGTGTTTAGCGCCATTGCCTTCTTATATTTACTCAATGCCTGGATCAAAGGCTTAAGTAAATTCATGAAAAACAAGGCGGTGTTTTAAGCGGCCTAAATTTTTTTCGCTGCCTGCCCTTGTAAATCTGGGATAAACCCCAATTTCAGACCTCAGTTGAGTCTTAAATAAAATTCCGTGAGGAGCATCGCCAGACATGGCTAAACGTGATTATTATGAGGTTTTGGGTGTTGCTAAAACCGCTAGTGATGATGAAATTAAAAAAGCCTACCGTAAGTTGGCGATGAAATATCATCCGGACCGTAACCCAGATAACCCGGAAGCTGAAGAAAAATTTAAAGAAGCTTCAGAGGCTTATGAGGTGCTGTCGGACAGCGAAAAACGCAGCATGTACGACCGTATGGGCCATCAGGCCTTTGAAGGCGGCATGGGCGGTGGTGGCTTCGGCGGCGGCTTTAGTGCCGAAGATATCTTTAGCCAGTTCGGCGATATTTTTGGGGGTGCCTTTGGGGGCGGTGGCCGTCAGCAACGTGCGCGCCGTGGTTCGGACCTGCGCTATGTGATGGAACTGACCCTGGAAGAAGCGGTTAAAGGGGTGAAAAAAACCATCAGCTTTACCGCACCTGCACCGTGTGATGCCTGTGATGGTAAAGGCTCGCAAAATCCGAATGATGTTGAAACCTGTAAAACCTGTCATGGTGCCGGTCAGGTACGTATGCAGCAAGGTTTCTTCTCGGTGCAGCAGACCTGTAGCACCTGTCGTGGCCAGGGCAAAATCATCAAGAACCCATGTAACAAATGTCATGGTTCAGGGGTATCTGACCGTCAGCAAACTCTGGAAGTTACCATTCCAGCCGGTGTCGACAATGGCGACCGGGTACGTTTAACCGGTAAAGGTGAAGCGATCCGTGATGGTCAGGCTGGTGACCTATACGTAGAAGTGGTGGTGCGCGAGCATGAAATCTTCCAGCGTGATGGTGCCGATCTGTATATGGATGTGCCGGTTTCAATTGCCGATGCCGCACTGGGTAAAGAAATTGAAATTCCGACGCTGGATGGCCGGGTGAGCCTGAAAATTCCGGAAGGCACCCAAACCGGTAAACTGTTCCGTCTGCGCGGTAAAGGCGTAAAACCGGTACGTACCAGCATGGTCGGTGATCTGCTGTGCCGTATTGTGGTGGAAACCCCAGTGAACCTGACGTCGCGTCAGCGTGAATTACTGAAAGAACTGCAAGCGACGCTGGATGGCGATAACAACAATTCGTCACCAAAGAAAAAGTCATTCTTTGACCGCCTGTTTGACTAAGCCAGTTTAAACAGCGCGCTCAAACACAAAGGGAGATGAACATCATCTCCCTTTTTTATGGCGAATAAAAATTAAACCCCTTCCACAGGGTCAATTTCTGCCACCAGCGCATCTTCCTGAGATACAGCCATCTCAGTGGTCTGTTCGCTTTGCTGTTCTTCAATTGCATCAATTAACGCCACTTGTGCTGCTTCTTCTGCCGATACTGCTGGCTGTAAAGTGGTGGTAATGCGGACTTGAGACAGGCTTTCTAAGGTATCACCCGGTTGTAATGGTGGTTCTGCCCAAGCCGAGCTCATCAGTAGCCCCATACACACTGCCATCCCCAGTTGTTTCGAATGCATGCTTGATCTCCTTATAATCTCTATTCTATTCATTCGTGACGGCTAGTCTGCTGTAGCAATTTTGCACTTTTGTGAAAAAACGCCAGAAATCAGAACTTTCTTTTCAATTTCTATTTTTAAATTACTGGGTGTTCGGGTTACGGTTGAGTCATCTTAGTTTTTTTCGGCTTTTTTAGACTGCCGGCTTAGTCTGGGCAGGGAGTTTTGATATAGTAAGGACAATTTCGAATCAACATCAGGAATATGTTATGTCAGCAACTCCACGCATTGGTGTATTAGGTGCCGGTGGCCGTATGGGACGCATCCTTATTCAAGCCGTTGAGCAGGCCGGTTATCAACTTGCAGCTGCGGTGGAACGTCCGGAAAGTAGCTTAATCGGTGCAGATGCAGGCGAGCTTGCGGGCATTGGCAGCCTGGGTGTGAAAGTGGTCGGCAGCCTGGAAGAGGTGGTAAAGCAGTGTGACGTGGTCATCGACTTTACTGCACCGGCAGCCACGGTGAACCATCTGAAAATCTGTCGTGAAGCAGGTGTGGCAATTGTGATTGGCACCACCGGCATGAATGATGAACAGAAAGCCTATCTGGATGAATCGGCAACGCAAACTCCGGTGGTCTATGCGGCCAACTATTCAGTGGGTGTGAATGTTTCAATTAAGCTTTTAGAACTTGCTTCTAAAGTATTTGGCGATACGGTAGATATTGAAGTGATTGAAGCGCACCATCGTCATAAAGTCGATGCGCCATCAGGTACTGCTTTAATGATGGGTGAAGCAATTGCAGAAACCCTGGGCCGTGACCTGAAAAAAGATGCGGTCTATCATCGTGAAGGACATACCGGTCCGCGTGAGCGTCAAAGTATTGGTTTCCAGACCATTCGTGGCGGCGATATTGTCGGTGAACACACCGCCATGTTTATTGGTGAAGGAGAGCGTGTAGAAATTACCCACAAAGCCACCAACCGGATGAACTTTGCTGCTGGCGCCGTGCGTGCTGCTGCTTGGGTGGTCGGTCGTGATGCGCGTAAATATGACATGAAAGATGTCTTGGGTTTTAACGATATTCAAGTTTAAAACCGCTGTAAAATCCGTTATAACAACACTAAAACTAAAATAAGATGAACAATGGAATGAAAAAATGGATTGTATTGGCCGGTGCGCTCGCCATGGCGGCGAGTGTACCCGCCCAGAATTTGCAGAATGCCAAACTCAATATTCATAAAAATAATATTAAGGTCTGGACCTATCAGCATCCGCAAAACCCGGTATTTTTGTACAAGGCCGAAACCACTTTTCCGGTCTCGATTGAAAAAGCCGCTGGCCTGATTCTGGATGTTGAGCATGCCATCAGCTGGGTGCCGTATATGGGCAGCGTTAAGGTACTGTCGCGTGATGACCAGAAAGGCGAGTTCCTGCTGTATATGGTGCTGGACTTTCCTTTTCCGTTAAAAGACCGCGATCTGGTGGTCAAAGGCAGAATGTTTAAAGATGCCCAAGGCGTGATTCATATTCAGAACAAAGCGGTCAGTCAGGGTTATCCCTTAAACCCGAGCTATGTACGTTTAACCCATTATGAAGGCGACTGGACCTTTCAAAAACTGGGCGCTAACCGGGTTAAGGTCTCCACCTATGGTTATGCTGATCCAGCCGGTTCGATTCCAACCAGTTTTGTGAATATGTTTGTGCAGCAGCAGCCTTATCAGATGCTGCAAAAAATGAAACTGGAACTGAGTCTGCCGGGTCGTGAGCGGCCCTTGCCGGCGATTTTAAGATAAAAACTACCCGTCTGGTTTTAGACGGGTCAGGGATCAGCAGACTCAGAAAGCGTATTGAAATAGTGCTGATCTGAGTCTTTAAAACGAGATTTAACTGCCTTAGTAACTAAACAGTCCTTTTTCCAGCGGGAATTCAATGCCGATAGAGGCTCCACCATCTTTACCGTGCAGGTCTGAATCCCCCAACCAGCCATTCAGTTTAAGTGGAATATCCGGACGTAGGTAATGTGTCCAGGTGATATCTAAAGCTGTTAGCTCATCTTGCTCAGGAAAAGCCGCATTGGTGATTCGACCCGACCCATTCAGTTTGGCAAACAGCACCCGGCCATGCAGACGGTTTAAAGGATCAAAACGGATATCACCACCCATTGAGACCATTTGACCATCGCCGCCCATTGCATGGGCCAATGGATAACCATGCTGATAGAAGCCATCCGTATAATTGGTGTGATTATAGGAGATTCCTTGTGCCTTGCCATTGGTACGGGTATCAGCCCATTCGCTATACAGCTGGTAGGGCATATTCTGGTAACTGGATGAATAATCCACCCCTGCCAGATACATTTTTTTCGCGGGCAGGCCGCCGGCTTCATCTTCACCGACATATTGCGCATAGACACCCAGTGGCATTTGCACTAAAGGTTGCAGGTTTAAACGGGCATCAAAACCGGCAATCTGGTTCGATGGATCTGGTTCACCTGTGCCACCATTGTCTTTGTTGCCAACAAACGCATCCCAGAGTGAGCTCAAGCTTTCCGGACGTCCTTCACCCCCCCACTGAATGGCGCGTGAAGCCCCCAGTTCCAGATAGGGAAGCGGTTGAGCAGTAACACGCAGCCCAATCAGCTTGGCATCCGGAACCGCATCATAATTGTCCAGCTGACCGGCAAAGGCCTGATATTGCCATGGCCCAATCCAGGACAGCCATTTGCTGCTAAAAGCAGTCTGTTCTGCCCGCTGCGCCGTAATGCCATAGACTGGGCGGCTGGCATCGCCACGAATCAGACTCCCCTCATGACCGGGTCCCCAATAGGTTGGAATCTGGCCGGCAATCAGCCACTGATTCCAGAGTTTCCCGGCAATATAAGAGCCTTCAACATTCACATCCTGATCATGATCAATCTGTGGGTCTTTTTCAGCATTCACCCGTAATCGGGCATCCCATTGGCTACCGCCAGCATTCAGTTCCAGACCAGCCTGATATTGTGATTTTTCCTGATCACCAAAGGCTTGAGGCAGATACTTATGATCAGTTTCTGCAAATAGCGCAGCTTTCAAGAGCTGATTATCGGCATTTAAATGGGTGAGGACTGCATCCACTACTTTTTGCTGGACAGGGGTGCTGATTTTTGCCTGAGACAGGGCATGCTGAATTTCATCGCCACTCATGGGCCAGGTGGAGGTGCTAATCTGAATCACCCCTTGCTGGTTCAGCCAATTCAGGTCGGTACGCAGGTTCTGGTCATTCAGCACAATCCCTTGGGCAAAAGTCAGGGATGAGCTGAGGGCAAGGGTCGCAAGCAATATTTTTGATAGACGCATTTTTGATTCTCAGGAGTTTTTTGCTCTCCACACCATAGGCGGACGAGTTTATTTTTTCAATGCAAACTGTTGAGTAGAGTTGTAATCTGGAAAGATTAAAAATCCCGCCGTAGCGAGATTTTTAAAGCAATCGGTCACTGCAAAATTAGTCATTATCCTTGTTGGCTTTATAGGCATAGGAATAGTTATAGCCATAACCATAGCCTGCACTGGAGCGCTGAATATCATTCAGGATAATACCATTGACTTGCACACCCGCCTGTTCAAAACGGTTGATGGTCAATTCAAGCTCTTTCATTTGTGTCTTGGCATAGCGTGCAATCACCAGATTCACCCCGGCATGCTGGGAAATAATAATCCCGTCTGTGACGGCCAGAATTGGTGGAGTATCAATCAAGATATGATCATATTGTTCTGATAGCTGATTCAGCATCGTCGCAAATTGTGTGGTGCTGAGCAGTTCAGACGGGTTGGCCGGACTCTTGCCACGGGCAATTACATCTAGACCGGATACTTCCGTAGCTTTAATGACCTGGCTTAATTCGGTTTGACCATTTAAGTAGTCTGCCAGACCAAGTTGGGCTTGCTGATTAAAGTATTTATGCAAATAACCGCGGCGCAAGTCAGCATCAATAATTAGTACCCGTTTCTGGCTTTGCGCCAGAATGGTGGCCAAGTTGGTTGAAATAAAGGATTTACCGACTTCCGGTGCTGGACCAGAAACCATAATAATATTGTTCTTGGCGCTGCTTAAGGCAAAATGAATGGCAGTACGCATACTGCGTAGGCTTTCAATGGCAATATCATCACTATTTTTAACCGCAAGAATAGGAATATTCTTTTTCTTCTTCAGCAGTTTAATCCGGCTTTCCTGTACAGGCGAACGCGGCACAGTGGCATACACCGGCAAGTCCAGTTCATTTTCAATTTGGGTAGAATCCTTAACGCCACTACGTAGCATATTACGTAATAAGGCCAGCAGTGTGCCGAGGAAACCACCCAAGAAAATCGACAGAATCAGGATCTGTAATTTCTTTGGCTTAATTGGTTCAATCGGTTCTACTGCGGTATCGACAATACGTACATTGCCAATTTCACCGGCTTTGGCAATACGTAACTGCTGATAAGAATTAAGCAGGCCGGTATACAGCTGCTGTTTGACTTCCACTTCGCGGAACAGTTGCAGGTACTGACGTTGCAATTCTGGTAAGCGTCTTAAGGTGCCATCTAGCTCATTAATCTTTTTATTAATTGCTGATAATTGCGCATTCATTTGCTGCATGATTGGGTGTTCAGCCGTATATTTGGCTGAGGCTTCAGCCACTTTCTGTTCCAGTTCGGCTTTTTGGGTTTCCAAGGTCACGCTTTGGGTCAGATACAGCTCTGACTCTTTGGTGACATCGACCGTATTGTACTGCTGGCGGAAACGGTTAAATTCACGTTCAGCGACATCGAGTTGCTGTTTGAGTTCAGGCAGCTGATCTTCCAGGAATTTTAAGGTTTGTGCGGTTTCAGCCGAGCGACGTTCAATATTCTGTTGACTATAGGCCGCTAAAATGGCATTGAGCACCCGGGTAATATGCTGCTTGTCAGTACCCTGGTAGTTGAGGCCCAGCACACCGGTCATTTTGCCTTTTTCGGCCACCGAATAGTCAGCGAGCAAGCTACGAACTGCGGCAGGCAGGCTTTGCTTTTGGATCAGGTAAGTGCTATCAAAGCTGTCCTGACTATAAATACCGACTTTCCATAGACCATATTCAGACTGTAACTGGCTGGTCTGGTTCAGTGGGGCAGAAAAGACCACCTGTTCTGTGGCTGAATCAGTTAAACGGTATTGACCTTCGGCAAAACTAAGCAGCAGACTTTTATCACGATAGTAATCTGGAATCTCAAAGCTGCGTACATCAAAGCTTTTCTGGTTGTCTTTAAACAGCACCGATTTGCCCGAATATTCACTGTCATACTCGTGCTTATTCAGTAAGCGGCTCCAGAAACTGTCTTCTGTGCCATGAATGCGAATATTTAAATTCAGGCGATCAATAACGGTACCGAGTACCAGACGCGATTTCAGAATCTCAATTTCGGCCTGAGCCGGTGATTTCTGCTCAATCATCTCGGACAAATCGCCCAATAAGGCTGCAGATGCTCCTTTATTTTCTTCGACCTGAACCAGTGCATCGACCTGATAGGTGTCTGGTGTGGTTCTTAAATAAAGTAAGGCACAGACCAAACTTAAAATGACACAGAGAGCAATCAGTTTCCACTGGGCAATTAAGGAGAAAAACAATTCCTTCAGGTCAATGGTATCTTCTGTATTGGTATTTTGGCTCATAGTCTTTTATTCGAAAGTTAAATATATTTTTTCCAGTCTGCAATGCAGGCCTGAATCAGCTGGCAGGTTTCATCAAATACTGCCTGATCATGCTGGTAAGGATCGGCCACATTTTTACTTTGCCAGTGGCCGAGTCTAAAGGTTTTACCTTTGGCAAAGGGCCAGGTCTGTTCCACATGTTTTTGCTGGTTCTGACTCATCACTAAAATCAGGTCGGCTTTCTTGACCAGCTCGGCATTCAGCTTTCGGGCCACATGCGAGCTCATATCAATCCCTAAACGCTGCATGCACAGGCTGGCTTTGTCATCGGCTGCATGACCGACCAGCCCGGAAATACCGGCAGACTCAATTTGTAAATGCGGAAATTCCTGTTTTAAAAAGTATTCCGCCATTGGGCTACGGCAAATATTGCCAATACAGACCACCAGAATATTGTTAATTTTCATTAGTTCCCCAAACGGTCTAAATTATATAAAGCATTTGAGAATGGAATAATCTGATTCACCACACGTTGCCAGCGCGCAAGGCCAGATGCATCGACATAAACAATATCATTACTGCGCATTTTAAACTGATTGGCCAAACCAAAGTCGGCAATACTGCTTAAGTCCAGATGATAGACTTCGGTTTGCGCACCACTTGGTTGACTACGTACCACATAAACTTTGCTGCGGCTGGCCGACAATGGATTTAATCCCAGACTTTCACCGAGCACATCACTCAGGCTCATGCCCTGATCACGCATGGGTAAGGACTGGTTTTTACCCGACTCACCCATCACATAAATTTTCTGGTTTTCTCGGCTGTTCACATACAGCGTGTCATTCGGTTGAATGAGCAGATTATGTAAAGAGAAACCGGCTTGTTCCAGCTCAATACTGTTTAAATGATAGGTCTGCCCCTGACGTACCAAGGTAATGGAGGCATTATTGCCTTGCTGGGCATTAACCCCACCCGCCAGACCTAAAGCGGTATAGACACTGGTCGGCTGGTCACTTAAATAGAACTGGCCACCGTTCATTACATTGCCCTGTACCGAGTAACGTTGCCCCTGATAAGACAGAACCCGTGCTACTACATCAGGCGTTTTTAAATAACGCGATAACTGACTACGCAGCTCACGGTTTACCTGACTTAAAGATTTACCGGCAGCTTTATAGCGACCAATAATCGGGAATTGAATATAGCCACTTTGGTCAATTTGATAACCATTGGCCTGAATGGCCTGTTCATTACTAATAGTATTAGTAGGTGGGGTAATTTCTGGGTAGGCCCATAAATAGATCGACAGAATGTCGCCTGGACTAAGGCTATAGTTGCGATGTGACTGGGTAAACAGGTGAGCATAATCTTGCTGAATATTTTGTACTGCCGGTTGCAAACCGAGTACAGTATCTTGAGTGAGCCGGACCACATTCACCGAAGTCCCTAAGTCTGTTTGATAGACACCTTCTGCCGGTAAGTCATAGGTCTGTAAACCGGAGGTGACCGCACACCCGCTTGCTGTCACCAAAAAAGACAGTAGAATTATAGATTTAAATTGTCTCACACGTATTCCCGTTCTCGATTTTTCTAAAATCATAAAAAATAAAAAATAGTTTACCGAAGTTATTTTAAGGGTATATAACAAATTGTAAGTAGATTGCGAAAGTATACGCAAGCACAGCCCTAAAAATGAGGCAAAAAGTATCTAAATTGTGAGGGACTGCAAAATTATAGAAAGATGATTTGCAAAAAACAGACACAAAAGGAAGCATTTTAGATTTTTTGGCTAAAAATCATAACAGAACATTCATGATTTTCTGCTAATATTCCCGCCGAAAGATTTGCTCTTCATAAGTATAGTATATAAATAAGGCGTTAAAATGCTAAAGCTCTCTGACCTGAAAATTGCCGTAATTGGTTTAGGCTATGTTGGTTTGCCACTTGCCGTGGAATTTGGAAAAAAGGTTCCAGTAATTGGTTTCGATATTCATCAAAAACGGATTGAAGAATTACAAAATGGCCAAGACCACACTCTAGAAGTATCACCAGAAGAACTTCGACAGGCGACTCAGCTCTCTTATTCAGCCAATTTAGATGATTTAAAAAGTTGCAACTTTTTTATTGTGACGGTTCCTACGCCAATTGATGACTATAAACAACCCGATTTAACCCCGCTTATTAAGGCTTCGACCAGTATTGGGCAGGTGTTAAAAAAAGGCGATGTAGTGGTGTATGAGTCTACTGTATACCCAGGCGCAACTGAAGAAGACTGTATTCCGGTATTAGAAAAGGTTTCGGGTTTAAAATTTAATCAGGACTTCTTTGCCGGTTATAGCCCGGAACGAATTAATCCGGGGGACAAGTTGCACCGTGTTACCAATATTTTAAAAATTACCTCAGGATCTACTCCAGAAGTTGCAGACTTTGTTGATCAGGTCTATAACCTGATTATTGAAGCCGGCACCCATAAAGCAACCAGTATTAAAGTCGCTGAAGCAGCAAAAGTCATTGAAAATACCCAACGTGATGTCAACATCGCACTCATTAATGAGCTGGCTGTGATCTTTAATAAAATGGGTATTGATACCGAAGCGGTTTTAAAAGCAGCTGGAACAAAATGGAACTTTTTACCATTCCGCCCAGGTTTGGTTGGTGGCCACTGTATTGGGGTAGACCCGTATTATTTAACCCATAAAGCGCAGTCGATTGGTTACCATCCTGAAATTATCTTGGCGGGTCGCCGTCTCAATGATGGTATGGGAGCCTATGTAGTCACCCAGCTGGTAAAAGCAATGATCAAGAAAAAGATTCAGGTGGAAGGCGCTAAAGTTTTAGTGTTGGGCTTGAGTTTTAAAGAAAATTGCCCAGATATTCGCAATACCAAGATTATTGATATTGTGAATGAGCTACAAGAATATAATATTCAGGCAGATGTTTATGACCCTTGGGTCGATACACAAGAAGCACAACATGAATACGGTATTACCCCAATTGCAAGCCTAGAACAAGGCCAGTATGATGCCGTCATTTTAGCAGTTGCACATGAGCAGTTTAAAGCAATGGGAGCTACAGATATTCGAGCTTTAGCTAAACCAGTACATATTTTATATGACTTAAAATATGTATTAGAGCAATCTGAATCTGACATCCGTTTATAATATTTAGGGACTTGTATAAGAATGAGCCAATATCAGACTGTATGTGAGCAATTAAAACAAAATCCTAAAACCTGGTTAGTAACAGGTGTAGCAGGTTTTATTGGCTCTAACCTTTTAGAAACCTTGTTAAAGTTAGATCAGACTGTGGTGGGGCTAGATAACTTTGCTACAGGTCACCAGTATAATTTAGATGAAGTTCAAAGTTTAGTCACTGCCGAGCAATGGGCAAACTTTAAGTTCTATAATGGGGATATTCGTAACCTGGAAGATTGCCAGAAAGCATGTGCAGGAGTGGACTATGTCTTGCATCAGGCAGCTTTAGGTTCTGTACCCCGTTCGATTGCCGACCCGATTACCACCAATGCAGCCAATATTACCGGCTTTTTAAATATGCTGACGGCTGCACGAGATGCAGAAGTCAAAAGTTTTACCTATGCTGCCAGCAGTTCAACTTATGGCGACCATCCGGCACTGCCTAAAGTTGAAGAAAATATCGGTAAGCCACTCTCACCATATGCAGTCACCAAATATGTTAATGAGCTATATGCTGAAGTCTTTGCCCGGACTTATGGTTTTAAAGCGATTGGTTTACGTTACTTTAATGTCTTTGGCAAGCGTCAGGACCCGAATGGTGCTTATGCAGCAGTCATTCCAAAATGGACTGCAGCCATGATTGCAGGTGATGATGTCTTTATTAATGGTGATGGCGAAACCAGTCGTGATTTCTGTTTTATTGAAAATACGGTGCAGGCCAATATTTTGGCGGCAACTTCATCAGATGAGGCAAAAAATCAAGTTTATAATGTGGCAGTGGGGGATCGTACTACACTTAATGATTTATTTAATGCAATTAAAGAAGCATTAAATAAAAATGGTGTGATTTATACGAAAGAGCCGATATATCGTGATTTTCGTGCTGGGGATGTTCGGCATTCGCAAGCGAGTGTTGAAAAAATTAAAAGCTTATTAGGTTATCAGCCACAATTTGTAATTGCACAAGGAATTGATCAAGCAATGCCTTGGTATATAAACTTCAGTAAGTAAATATGCTAAATAGAATTAAGGTGCTTAAAAATCGTTTAAGTGCTAATAAGGATGGTAAAGCTTTAGCTGGTAACTTTGGTTATCTAATGATAATGCAAATTACGGGCTATATTTTTCCATTACTCACTATTCCTTATTTGGCACGAGTGATAGGGGTAGAAGGTTTTGGCAAAATTGCTTTTGCGGCAGCAGTAATAGTCTGGTTTCAGACTATTACTGATTGGGGATTTAGTTATACAGCAACCCGTGATGTGGCACGAAATAGAGATAGTTTAGAGAAAGTTTCAGAAATATTTTCTAATGTATTGTGGGCTAAAAGCTTACTTGCTTTAGCATCTTTTATCATACTTTTTATCATCACTGAGCTTATTCCTTATTTAAAGGAAAATCAGATTTTATTATTCATCACTTTTATGCTGGTACCAGCCAAAATTTTATTTGCAGATTGGTTCTTCCAAGCAATTGAAAGAATGAAGTTTATTACAATTTTTGATTTAATTTCTAAAGCAATTTTTACATTATTTATTTTTGTTTTTGTTAAAGAAAAAACTGACTTTATTTTACAACCATTATTTTTAAGTCTAGGATCAATATTGGTAGGATTAGCTTCATTTTACCTAATTGTATTCAAATTTAAGATTAAGATATTACCACCTAACTACCTAGAAATAATAAATACTATAAAAAATAGTAAAGATGTATTTATAAATAATTTTCTTCCTAATATATATAATAGTTTGTCGATAGTACTTTTAGGCATGTGGGGAGGAAGTGTGGCTAGTGGTATTTATGATGCAGGAAGAAAGTTTGTAAGTATCACACACTCTTTTATGGTTGTATTGATAAGGGTATTTTTTCCTTATTTATCAAGAAATATTGGTAAACATAATTTTTTTGAAAAAATTCATTTAACGATTTCTGCTGGAGCTTCAGTTATTTTATTCTTAATAGCTCCTTTTATTATTAAAGCTTTTTTTACACCTGAGTTTTATGAAGCTATATTAGTTCTTCAGATATCATCAATATCAGTTTTTTTAATTAGTTTGAGTGGTGTTTACGGCACAAACTATTTAATTGTTATGGGTTATGAAAAAAAGTTAAGAAACATTACCGTTGTTTGCTCTTTAATTGGCTTTATAATATCTATACCTTTAGTATATAATTATAGCTATTTGGGTGCTACAGTCGTATTAGTTTCTATTCAAGCATTATTAGGTTTTAGTATTATGTTTTTGGCTAAAAAGGTTAAAAAGGAAAATTTAAGTAAAGAGAGGAATTATGTTTAACTTGATTAATAGTAATATTCTTAGAAAATCTTTCTTTTTTTTTGTAAATAAGAGAAGGTTTTATCTTATCTCAAAATCCTTTGAAAAGCGTTATAAAAGCGTAGATAAAGCGCTATTCTATAATAACTTGGATGAGAGGATGATAGGAGATTATAAGAGTAAATGGGGAGTTTTTGGAGAGAAAGTTGAATGTAGAACTTTAAATCTATGTCACAATCTTTCAGGTTTTTCAGATATAAATATTATTCCTGAAAATATTTTTGCATCAATTATACAACCATCTTTAAATAAGTATGCAAAAGGTCAGTTATCTTTTTTATCTACAAAAAATGTATATGAAAAGTGGTTTAATAATAATCTTTTTCCAAAAAGCTATTTTCATAAGATAGATAATATTTATTATGATGAGAAATTGAGAGTAATTGATAACATTAACTCTTTTATTGAGGAAAAAGAATTTAATTTTCCTATTGTATGTAAGCCTAGTATTGGTACTGCGGGTGGAGTTGGTGTTAAGTTATTAAAAAATAAAGATGAGATAAAAAAATGTCTAAATACATATGAAAATTTAGTTTATCAAGAAAGAATTTTACAGAATGAATTTCTTGAAGAAATAAATCCTGGAATGAATACTATAAGAACATGTTTATATAGAGATTTGACTGGAAAATTTAAAGTTATTAATAATAGTATTCGTTTTGGTATTGATGGAGGACTCGATAATGAAACTGGAGGAGGGATAGTTTGTAACTTGGATGAAAATGGCTTATTTAATGATTATGCTGTTAATAAATATTGTGATAAATTTATAAAACATCCTAATAGTAAAGTCTTATTTTCAGGTTTAAAAATTCCGTTTTTTAAGGAGTTGCTAGAAACTTCAGAGAATATTGCTAATGAAATTCCATTGTGTAATTTAGTCAGTTTAGATATGTGTTTAGATAATAATAATAATTGGCGATGTATTGAAGTTAATTTAGATGGGCAGACTATTAGATTCTCTCAATATGCAGGAAAAGGTTTTTTTGGAAAATATACTGATCAAGTTATAAATAAGGTTTTAAGTGAATTATGAAGATAGCTATCCATCATAACCCTAATAGCTTTTCTGTTCGCTGGATAAAATATTGTGAAAAAGAAAAAATTGAATATAAAGTAGTAGATGCTTTTGATAGTAATATCATTGAGCAACTCAAAGATTTTGATATTTTTATGTGGCATCATCATCATGCGCAATATAAAGATGTCTTAACAGCTAAGAGAATATTGTTTGCTCTAGAACATGCTGGAATTAAAGTTTTTCCAGACTTCAGAACTGGATGGCACTTTGATGATAAAGTTGCGCAAAAATATTTGCTAGAAGCAATAAAGGCACCATTAGTTCCAAGTTATGTATTTTATGATAAAAAACAAGCTTTAGCTTGGGCAAAAAATACCTCTTATCCTAAAGTTTTTAAGCTTAAAGGTGGAGCGGGTGCCTCCAATGTAAAATTAGTAAAAAACTTTAATCAAGCAAGTGCTCTTATTCATAAGTCATTTAGTAAAGGCTTTAAACAATATGATGGTATTGAAGCTTTAAAAGAAAAGATTAGAAAGTTAAAAGTAGGTAAAGAGAATTTTAAAAATGTTTTAAAAGCATTTATAAGAGTTTTTGTACCAACTGATTTTTCTAGAAGACAGCCTGTAGAGAGAGGTTACGTATATTTTCAAGATTTTATTCCCAATAATAATAGCGATATCCGAGTAATTGTTATAGGAGAAAAGGCTTTTGCTATTAAGAGAATGGTAAGAGAGAATGATTTTAGAGCATCAGGTAGTGGGGATATTTCATTTGAACCTCAGGAAATAAATATAGATTGTATAAAAATTGCATTTGAAGTTAATAATAAGATTGATTCTCAGTGTGTTGCTTTTGATTTTGTATTGGATTCACAGAATAAGCCATTAATAATAGAAATTAGTTATGGGTTTTCTATGAATGCATATGATAATTGTTTAGGTTATTGGGATAGCGATCTAAAATGGCATAATGAACAAGTAAGTCCTCAGGATTGGATGATACAAAATATTATTCAAAGTAAAACCTAAAATATTAATATTTTAAAAAATATAGTGAGGTTAGTAGTGGGTAAGTATGTTTAATGTTATTTATTTGTTTTCAGCTATTTTAGTATTTATTTTAGTTCCGGATAAATATAGTACTTTTAACGAAAGTTATAACTTATTTCTTAGTCTGATTTATATATTTTTATTTTTTTTATTTCTTTTTCAGCAAAGACTAACCGACCGTAATTGGTTAAGATTTGATGTTGTTTTTTTAATCGGTTATACCATCGTTCACTTTCAGATTCCATTTTTAGCTTCAATCGGGATAGAACCTTCACGTCCTAATTTTGTCTGGATAAATAAAGATGTTGTGAATTATGCTACTTGGATGAGTACAGTAGCTATAAGCTTATGGATGTTAGGCTATTCTTGTATTGTTAATAAAAACGCTAGGTATCATGAACCGCAAAATTTTATAGTCAATTATAATCTTTTAGATCTATTATTAGTGGTTTCTTTTTCTGGTTTTATTTTAACAGTAGGTAATAACTTTTTGAGAGGAGCTTATAATGTTGATAGCTGGGGTACGGCTGCTACTTATTTTTTATTGATTTTAGAGATATTATTATATCTTAAAATATTATATTTTTTTAAGGAATTACAAAAGGAACTAAGCCTTAAGAAAATTTTAAAAAAATTTTTATCAAATAAACTTTTTATATTTATCTTATTTACTTATATATTGCTCTTCTTCCTATCAGGATCTCGTGGTGAAATTTTAAGAATTTTTCTACTTATAGGTTTTGCGTATTCATTGTATATAAAAAAAATATCATTCAAATTTGTCATAGTAGCAATTATCTTAGGTTCATTTGTTTTTACACTAATGGGTTTAGGTAGAGGTAGAGAGGCTGCTGATTTAAGTAATAAAAATTTAATTACAAGAGGCTATGAAAACTTAAAAGAATCAGATAAGACCGGTAATTTTACTGAAGAGCTTGCTACTTCTGTTAGGATTCAATATAGAGCTATAGATACTGTTCCGCAGAACCATCCTTATTTATATGGTTTAACCTATATTGGTACAATCTCAGGAGCAGTACCTTTTGCAAGTGGATTTGTTATAAAAAATCTTAATATACCAACTTGTTATACAGGCTCAGCTAGTTTTTTCACATGTATTGGACAAGGGACTAATATTACATATGGTGAAGGTTCAGAAATCTTATCTGATATTTATATTAACTTTAGTTTATTTGGAGTATTCCTTATTATGTTTTTATTTGGAGCTTTCACAAGTAAGGCAAAGAATGGAGTATTAAAAGGAAGCTTTAATTATATATTAGTATATTCTATTATGTTAATTACAGCCTTAGCAATGAATAGAGGTACAATATTATATGCTTTTAAAGATATCATATATATCTTATTTATGCATTGGCTCTTGAGTAGAAAACTCAAGTAATATTTGACAACTAATTTTATTTTAAAAGGTTTTTAATGAAAAAAATCATGATTACTATTGGTAAGCTAGATATGGGTGGAGCAGAAATGCGCCTTTTAAAATTAATTAATGACTTAAATTCTTTAAAATTAGATGCTAAATTTTTTATATATATTAATTCTGGTGAGAGAGGTATTCTGACAGATGAGTTTCTAAAGAATAAAAATTTAAAAATAATTTATGGAAAGAAAGGTATAAAAGGTCTTAAAGTATTTTATAAGACCTTATGTGAAATTAAGCCTGATATATTGCATTTAAATTCAAGCTTGGCTGCTGGTATTTATGCTTTTATTGGGAAATTGGCTAATATCAAGAATATTTATTCTCATATTAGAACAGCAGAGCATTATGGATCAGGGGTTATTTATTCTCTAAAACAAAAGAGTTTTGCTATTATGATGAATATTTTTTCTGATAAAGTCATTGGAGTGTGCGATGGCGCTAGGAAGTTATCTAACACTAATTTAAAAAAGTGGAAGACAATTTATAATGGAGTTGAAGTAAAAAAAGATATAAATTTAAATTATAAAAAATATTCGTTGATTTGTATCGGCAGACAAAATATGGCCAAGAATCAGCCATTTTTAATAGAAGTTATTAATGAGTTAAAAAAAAGTTATCCAAATATAGATTGGAAACTAGATTTTTATGGTCGAGAAGATCCTGAAATTTTACAAGAATTAAAAAGCAAGGTTAATTCTTATCATTTAGAGGAGTATGTTTCGTTTTGTGGAGAAACCAAGGATCCATTGAAAACTATTTCTAATTATCACTTGCTACTGCTACCTTCTATACGTGAAGGATTGCCTGGAGTAGTTTTAGAGGCATTAAGTGTAGGAGTGGAATGTGTAGTTTCTAATTTAGATGGTTGTAGAGAAATTTCTGAAAAAATACCCTATGTTAAAATTTTAGAACACTATGAGGAGAAGCAATGGGCTACTGTTATATATGAGACTTGTTCTAATATTGCGAATAGAAGCGTCATAATAGATTCCTTATATAACTCTCCATTTAATAATTCTTTTCATATCAAAAATATGAGAGACTTGTGGGAGATATAGTTTATTTTAACAATTGGTTTAATTTTTAATGAATAATTCATATATTCTATATATACATGATCATAAATTTCTCTGTTTGAATGAGAAGTATTATTCAGAAGGTAAGTTTACGACTGAAGTTTTTTCACGTTATGATGCTTTTAACGCTGATATAACTGTAATCTCAAGAGTTATTGAGAATAATCAGGGAAGCAACTTAAATAAGATATCTAATGAGAATATCTCTTTTAAACCCGTGAGAGGTGTAGGATTTTCTTCTGTTTTTACTAAATACTTTTTTACTAACACAAGACTGATTGTGCGAGAAATAAAAAAAGCAGACGCATTAATTATACGCTTGCCTAGTTTTTTAGGTATCTTTATTTTAATTTTAAATATTTTTTTCAAAAAAAAATATTTTATTGAATTAGTTGGAGATCCTCAAGAAGCTCTCATTACTTCTAAAAAAAAGGTGGGTTTTTTATTTAAATGTTTCATTTACATATTCTCAGCTTTCAATAAATTTTTTGTAAAAAAAGCAGATGGTGTGATTTATGTGACCAAGTATGATTTACAACAAAGATATCCTACAAAAAAAATTCAAGCCTGTGCATCTAATGTTGAGGTTAATATTAAGCCATTAGATCTAGATTTAAATGAATATACTTTAAAAGATGAAAAAAATATTAAAATAGGTTTAATTGGATCTTTTAATAATGAGTATAAGGGTATAGATAATGCATTAAAAGCTATACACTTACTTAAAGAACAGGATTGTATGGTCCAGCTGCATATATTGGGATCGGGAAAACTTAAAGATCACTATTTAGAAATGGCAAACGAACTTGAAATAGCCGGCCAAATTTATTTTGATGGGTCTCTTTCTGGTGGAGAAGCTGTTTTAAATTGGTTAAAGGGGTTGGATTTATATATTCAACCAAGTCGTACTGAGGGGTTGCCTAGAGCATTAATAGAAGCAATGAGTACAGGGTTACCATGTATAGCAACAAATGTTGGCGGCATACCTGAATTATTACATGAAGATGACTTAGTAGATAAGGATAGCCCTGTTACTTTGGCAAAGAGAATTTCTGAAGCAGTGAAATCCCAAGAATTAAGATATCAAATGGGACAACGTAATTATAGTAGATCTTTAGATTACGATGCTAAGCAATTGAATAAAATACGTTCCGAATTTTGGGAAAAGGCTGCTGAGACTATCAATGAATCAGATTAGAAAACCTATTAAACTATGTATGATTATTACGGATGCTATTTCTTTTAATACGCTTTGCCGTGGACAACTTGAATATTTTCAGGATTCTAAAGCGTTTGATACAACATTAATCTGTGGTGGTGATGATGCGCAAATTAAAATCTTAAAAGAGCGGCATGTGGGAAATGTTGTCAGAATGCCTTTAGTCCGACAACCAAACTTATTCAAAGATATCAAGTGCTTGATCCAGCTATGGACTTATTTTATATTTAACCGTTTTGATCTTATTGTTTATTCAACACCGAAAGCTTTGCTTTTAGGTAGTATAGCTAGTTTTTTTAGTTTTCAGTCTAATCGTACTGCTCTAGTAAGAGGACGGGTATATGAAAATTATACTGGAAAAAAACGAAAATTTTTCAGTTTTCTAGACAAAATATCCCTCACTCTTTCTAACTATGTATTATTTATTTCAAAATCATTAAAGCAAGCTTATTTGGATGAAAAAATAATTTCTGATTCTAAGGCTATTATTTTAAATCAAGGATCATCTAATGGAGTTGATATATATAAGTTTTATCCTATAGAAAATCGCGTAAACCAGAAGTTTAATATTATTATGATGGGGCGTATTTGTCATGACAAAGGAATTTTTGATTTAACTAAATTAATAGAATTAATTAAGGATTTACCATTAGAGCTTATTTTAGTGGGAAAGGTTGAAGATGAAATATCTCAGTTTGAGTTGGACTATATTCTTAAAAATTATGATTTTGTAAAATATATTCCTCATACTACGGAACCAGTAAGTTATTTTCAAAATGCTGATTTACACCTTTTTTTAAGTCATAGAGAAGGATTTGGAAATGTAGCTTTAGAAGCTGCAAGCTGTAATGTTCCAACATTTGCTTATGATGTCATTGGAGTAAAAGATAGTGTGCAGGAAAATATAAGCGGATTGAGATTTGCTTTTCAGGATGTTGAAAGTATAGCTAAAGCAATACAATATGCAGTACAAAATCCTCAAGAATTTAATGACCAGTTTTCTAACTCTCGAGAATGGGCTGTTAATAATTTTGATCAAAACAAAGTTTGGAAAAACTATTTGGACTTCTATCAAAAAATTACAGAGAGTAAATTGCAAAAATGATTAAACGCCTTCTCGATATTATCATCGCCTCCATTGCCCTAATCCTGCTTTCACCACTTTATGCCTTTGTCGCTTATAAAGTGAAAAAGAATCTTGGTTCGCCAGTATTATTTCGCCAGGTGCGCCCTGGGTTACATGGCAAGCCTTTTGAGATGATCAAGTTCCGAACCATGAAAAATGCGGTGGATGAACAAGGCAATCCATTACCGGACAATGAACGTCTAACGGCTTTTGGTCAGATGCTGCGCTCTACCAGTCTGGATGAAATGCCAGAACTCTGGAATGTCATTAAGGGCGATATGAGTATTGTCGGGCCGCGTCCATTGCTTATGGAGTATTTACCCCTTTATAACGAAGAACAAGCCAAGCGTCATCTGGTCCGTCCGGGTATGACTGGTCATGCTCAAGTGAATGGACGTAATGCTATAAGCTGGGAAGAAAAATTTAAACTTGATACCTGGTATGTCGAAAATCAATCGGTCTGGTTAGATTTTAAAATTATGCTAAAAACGGTGAAAAAAGTGCTCGCCAAAGATGACATTAATGAAGCAGGTGAAGCCACAATGACCAAATTTACGGGTAGCAAAGTAGATGATCATCATGACTGATCTCTATGCTGTTTATGGCGCATCGGGCTGTGGTCGTAGTTTAATGCCGGTTGCCAGAGCACAATTAAAACGCGCTGGTATAGAGGCTGAAATTGTCTTTATTGATGATGGCTTAAGTGCAGAGGGCATGATTAATTCACACCGCGCCATGAACTATGAGGCATTCAAAAAGATAACAGCCGCAAAAAAATATGTGCTCATTGCCATTGCCAATAGTCAGGTTCGTGAAAAAATTGCCCTAAGACTTGAACAGGATGCAATCGCGTTATGGACGGTTCAGGCAGATAATGTGGTGTTAATGGATAATATTGAGCTGGCTGCCGGTGCAGCGCTGAGCCCATTTGTCAGTATTACCTCAAACATCAAAATTGGTAAATGCTTTCATGCCAACTTATATAGTTATGTCGAGCATGACTGTGTGATTGGTGACTATGTCACTTTTGCCCCAGGTGTAAAGTGTAATGGCAATATTCATATTGAAGATCATGCCTATATTGGAAGTGGTGCTGTCATTAAACAGGGTACCCCAGGCCAACCGCTAGTTATTGGTAAAGGAGCTGTGGTGGGTATGGGAGCTGTTGTCACAAAAAGCGTACCACCCGGTGTAACCGTCATTGGTAACCCAGCGCGTATACTTGAAAAGAAGTAGTTTTTTAATATTTAAAGAATCAGATTATTCCAGGATAAACCATGCTAAATACTGCCTTTGAACCATGGCCAAGCTTTACTCAACAGGAAGCAGATGCCGTATCTCAAGTATTGCTCTCGAACAAAGTTAACTACTGGACCGGGCAGGAATGTCGCGAATTTGAAAAAGAGTTTGCCCGCTTTGCAGGGACTCAATATGCCGTGGCACTGGCCAATGGTACAGTTGCACTGGATGTGGCTTTAAAAGCTCTGAATATTGGTGCAGGTGATGACGTGATTGTCACCTCACGGACCTTTTTGGCATCTGCCAGCTCGATTGTGACTGCCGGGGCCAATCCGGTTTTTGCCGATGTAGAACTCGACTCGCAAAATATTTCTGCCCGTACCATAGAAGCAGTACTGACCCCAAATACCAAAGCGATTATTTGCGTGCATTTGGCGGGCTGGATGTGTGATATGGACTCGATTATGCAACTGGCGCAGGACAAAGGCTTGTATGTCATTGAAGATTGTGCGCAGGCACATGGTGCTATGTACAAAGGCAAGCCTGCCGGATCAATTGGCCATATTGGTGCCTGGTCATTTTGTCAGGATAAGATTATGACTACCGGTGGCGAAGGCGGCATGGTCACCACCAATGATGAACAGCTCTGGAAAAAAATGTGGTCGTATAAAGACCATGGTAAAAATTACGACAGCATTTATAACAAACAGCACCCACCAGGGTTTCGCTGGTTACACGACTCTTTTGGCACCAACTGGCGCATGATGGAAATGCAAGCCGTGATTGGTCGACTACAGTTACAGCGTATGCCAGAATGGACACAAAAACGCACCGAATATGCCCAACGTATTTTAAAGGTATTTCAGGACAGTCCGTATTTTAGCGTGCATTATCCGAACAGTGATTATGTCCATGCCAACTATAAGTGCTATGTACAGGTCAATACGGCACAGTTGCCAGAAGGCTGGTCACGTGACCGTATTATGGCCGAAATCAATGCACTGGGCGTGCCTTGCTTTAGCGGTTCCTGTTCAGAAGTGTATTTAGAACATGCATTTGATGGTACGCCATGGCGACCCGCCCAGCGTCTAGCCAATGCCCAGCAGCTGGGTGAAAGCAGCCTGATGTTCCTGGTGCATCCAACCTTATCGGAAGATAATATTCGCACAACCGAACAGGCGATTGCTCAGGTGATTCAGCGTATATAATTCAATATACGCTACAATAATGTTATATAAAAAATGCATCAACTGATGCATTTTACAAACTAAGTTTAATTTGCAGTTTAATCATTCCAATATTAACAATTGAACTGAGCTGTACTATTCCTATTGAGAAGACACATCAAGTGAAATCCTTCATCCTACCTCTCGTCGAATCCCCCCGTGCTGCCAAACTGGCTTTTCTGGTCATTTTGGATTTCTGTGTATTCCCAGTCCTAATCTGGCTGTGTTATGCCATTCGTCAGTTTGACCTTGGTGCAGAGGTGGTGCCGAATATTCCGTTTGGTTCACTGTGGGTCAGTGCAATTGCGGTTATCCTGCTGTTTGTGTTTGGGGTGTACCGCTTTATTGTACGTACCTACAATGAAGTGTTTATGGTCAAGTTGGGCCTGGCGACCTTTCTGGCGGTAGCGGGACTCTATACCTTGGCCTATTTAACAGATGCTTTTATTCCAACTTCTATTCCATTGATGTTCGGCTTTATGATGTTCGCCTGGGTATGGTTTAGCCGTGGCTTCATCCGTTTTATGGTCCGTTCTTATGTACAGGCGGGTATCCCGAAAAAACGTATCGCGATTTATGGAGCAGGTAATGCCGGTCAGCAGGTGGCCGCGACCTTAAACCGCTCTAATGAACATTTACCAATTTTCTTTATTGATGATAATCCCTCTTTAAGTGGACAGAATATTGGCGGGATTGATGTCTATTTGCCGGAAACAGCACTTAAATGTTTTGGCAAATTGCGGATTGATGAAATTTTAATTGCCTTACCCTCTGTGGGGCGTAGCCGCAAAAGTGAAATCGTTAAATTTCTGGAACCGGCACATTTAAAAATTACTGAAATTCCGGGCCTGACCAAACTGGTGGATGGTGAAATCCGCGTCTCCGATATTCAGGAAGTCGATATTATTGACTTGCTGGGCCGTGATCCGGTACCGCCTGTGGCAGAGCTGCTGGAAAAAAATATCAAAGACAAAGTGGTAATGGTCACAGGTGCTGGTGGTTCAATTGGTTCTGAATTATGCCGCCAGATTATTAAAAACCAGCCGCAGAAACTGGTCATTTATGAGCTGACTGAATTTGCTTTGTATAGCATTGATAAAGAACTGCGTCTGGCGTCCAATGTCGAAATTATCCCAGTTCTGGGTACGGTTCTGGATCAGGCCAAACTGGAACGGATTATTGAACAGTATGCAGTGCAGACCGTCTATCATGCAGCAGCCTATAAGCATGTGCCGCTGGTAGAATGTAACCCGATTGCTGGGCTGAAAAATAATGCAATTGGTACCGCTTTTAGTTTAAATGCAGCCGTCAAAAATGGCGTTGAAACCTTTGTACTGATTTCAACCGATAAAGCCGTACGTCCGACCAATGTCATGGGCGCATCAAAACGTATGGCCGAGCTGTACTGTCAGGCCATGGCGGAAGCGCAGGACCAGACCCAAATCAGTATTGTGCGTTTTGGGAACGTGCTTGGTTCATCGGGGTCTGTGGTGCCATTATTTAAACAGCAGATTGCCAAGGGCGGCCCGATTACTGTGACCCATCCGGATGTGACCCGTTTCTTTATGACCATTCCTGAAGCCTCACAGCTGGTAATTCAGGCCGGTGCCTTGGGTCATGGTGGTGATGTGTTCCTGCTGGATATGGGCGAGCCGGTACGGATTCAGGATCTGGCCCGTCAGATGATTGCGCTGAGTGGCCTGAAAGTTCGTGAAGCCGACAGTCAGGACGGCGATATTGAAATCCAGTACTCCGGTTTACGTCCTGGTGAAAAACTTTACGAAGAATTACTGATTGATGCCGATAATACCGAAGTGACGCAACACAGCCGGATTTTACGTTCTTATGAAAAAATGTATCCTCTGGATGAGTTATTGCAGGTCTTTGAACGCTTCAATGAGTTAACTGCCGTGCAATCGGATATTGATTGGGCATTAAGCCAGCTGGAGCACTATGTTGATGGCTATCAACGTGGTAAAGAAGTCAAAGTAAATTAAAATATTGAGATTAGGTCAAAGCAGATGATTAAGAAGGCGATTTTACCTGTTGCAGGTTTGGGTACCCGTTTTTTACCAGCCAGTAAATCTATTCCCAAAGAAATGGTAACCGTGGTCGATCGCCCAGCAATTGAATATGTGGTGCGTGAAGCGGTTGCTGCCGGTATTGAGCAGATTATTCTGGTCACGCATTCTTCCAAAGCGTCAATTGAAAACTACTTTGACCGTAACTTTGAACTGGAAACCACATTAGAGCAGAAGCAAAAGTGGGATTTGCTAAAAGAAATTACCGAAATTTTACCGCCACAAGTCAGCGTGGTTAGTGTGCGTCAGCCACAGCCGCTGGGCCTGGGTCATGCGGTGCTGTGTGCCAAAGATATTGTCGGTGATGAGGCTTTTGCCGTGTTACTGCCAGATGTGCTGGTCAAAGATCAGGCAGAAAAAAATGATCTGGCTTTGATGATTGAACGTTTTAATACCACACAAGCGGCGCAGATTATGGTCGAGGCTGTGCCGGCGCATCTGGTCGATCAGTATGGCATTGTGGATGTTGCCGCTGCCCCTGCAGAGGGCCAAAGTGCTGCAATGCAGGGCATTGTCGAAAAACCGGCGGTCGGTACGGCACCTTCTAATCTTTCCGTGATCGGGCGTTATGTATTACCGGCCAAAATTATGCAGCTATTGGCCACCACACCGAAAGGGGCCGGGAATGAAATCCAGCTGACCGATGCGATTGCCGCATTACAGCAGCTGGAAACCGTCGAAGCCTACCGCATGAAAGGCCAGACCTTTGATTGTGGCAGCAAACTGGGTTACTTAAAGGCCGTCTTGCATTACGGGGTGGACCATCCAAGTTTAGGTGCAGCATTTAAAGAACTGATTCAAGAACTAAAAAACTAATACGGGGCAGAGGTCAGCATGAAGGTTGCAGTTTTTGGTCGAACGCTTTATGCCGGGGTGATGGCGGCGCTATTGGCAGAATGTGGGCACAAGGTCTATTGGTGTGACATTTTCCAGCAAGATAGCCCGGAAGCGCCTGATTTTCAGGATGAGGCGGTCAATCGCCTGCTGCAGCAGCAACATGCCCAAGGTTTCCTGCATTACTGTAGCCTGAAAGAGCTGGGGCTAGAGATGGATGTCTATCTGTTTAGCCTGAACCCGGCTGAAGAACCGCTGCTGATTGAATTGTTGCAGCAGCTCCAGCAGCGCCCGATCATTCATCCAAAACTGATGATCAATGCTTCAACTTTAGGTCTGCAGGGGACGGCACGTTTGAAACAGCTGCTGCCTGAAGATGACTGGGTGTATTTGCCGGATATGAGTCAGGAAGGGAATGCGCTGGCCAGTATCACCCAGGCGGAACAACTGACTGTGGGCTGTATGAATCCACAGGTGCAAAGCAAAGTACAAGAGTTTTTACGTCCACTATTTCCACGCAAGCAGCAATATCTGTTTATGCCGGTGCTGGATGCGGAATTTACCAAGCTGAGTATTTCCGGCATGCTGGCGACCCGGATCAGTTATATCAATGACTTGGCTGTGGTGGCCGAAAAACTGGGTATTGATATTGAACATGTGCGCCAGGGCATGGCGGCTGATAGCCGGATTGGCGCGTCTTATATGTACCCGGGTGCCGGTTTTGGCGGAGAAAACTTCTCGCATGATGTCCTGACCCTGGCCAATACCGTGTCAACCACCGGTGTCAAAAGCCAGCTTTTGGCCCAGGTCTGGGAAATTAACGAGCAGCAAAAAGAGCTGCTGTTTCGCAAACTGTGGAACTATTATCAGGGTGATTTAAAAGGCAAAACCATTGCCATCTGGGGTGCAGCCTTTAAGGAAAATACCTCACGCGTACACCATTCACCGATTCACGCCATGCTCAAGGCGTTATGGGCACAAGGGCTCACGATTAAATTACACGATCCGCAAGCCTTGCCAGAAATTCAGGCATTGTATGGCGAACGCGATGATCTGATCTTGTATCAGGACCAGTATGAAGCTGTTAAAGGCAGCCATGCGCTGTGTCTGTTAACCGCCTGGAAACATTACTGGAGTCCGGACTATAAAACCCTGCTCAACAGTATGCAGCATCCACTAATTTTAGATGGACGTAATATCTATGATCCGCAATTTGTCAAAGCGCAAGGCTTTGCCTATATGGGAGTAGGACGCTAATGAGCAGTTCAGCAGCGGTACATACGCGTGATTCACTGTTATTACAGTTACAGACTTTAAAAAATCAGTTTGAACAGCGCCATTTAACCGATTTATTTGCCCAGGATGCGCAGCGTTTCGAGCACTTCTCCGTACGTTTAAAATCGCTGGTTTTTGATTATAGCAAGCAGCGGATCGATGCCGAAGTACTGGCACAGCTGATACGCTTTGCTGAGGCACATGACTTATCGGGCTGGATCAACACCCTGTTTTCCACCGATACGATTAACTATACCGAACAGCGTGCAGCCATGCATTGGGCGCTGCGTTTGCCGGAACAGGACAGTACCCATCCGGAACTGGCTGAGCAGGTGCAGACCCAGCTACAGCGTATGTATCAGCTGGTAGAAAAAATTCATGCCGGGCAGTGCCGCGGTGCCACTGGTGAAGTAATTCAGGATGTGGTCAATATTGGCGTTGGCGGTTCGGACTTGGGGCCTTTGATGGCGACTCAGGCACTGTCCGATTTTAAACATCCAAGTGCCAAGCCACTGAGCGTGCATTTCGTTTCGACCATGGATGGCAGCCAGCTCTCGGATCTGCTGCATAAGCTGCGTCCGGAAACCACGTTATTTATTATTTCCTCTAAATCTTTTGGCACCATTGATACCTTGTCCAATGCGCAAACCGTCCGTTTATGGCTGGAAAAAGCCTTGGGCAAACAGGCACGTGTATTACAGCATCATTTTGTTGGGGTCTCGACCAAGCCCGATAAAATGACCGCATGGGGCATCGCGCCAGAAAACCAGTTCCTGCTGTGGGATTGGGTCGGTGGCCGTTATTCACTCTGGTCCTGTATCGGCTTGCCAATTGCGCTGATTATCGGGGTGGAAGGTTTTAAAGCCTTTCTGGCCGGTGCCTATGCGGTGGATCAGCATTTCCAGACCGCACCCTTTGCACAGAATATTCCGGTGTTGATGGGTTTATTGGGTATCTGGAACAATAATTTTCTGGATATTCAGACCCATGCGGTTTTACCCTATGATGGCCGCTTAAAATATTTTGCCTCTTATCTGCAGCAGCTGGAAATGGAATCAAATGGTAAATCGATTCAGCGCAGTGGCGAAGCAGTCGAACTGGATACCTGTCCAATTGTCTGGGGTGAAGTAGGACCGAATGCCCAGCATGCGTTTTATCAACTGCTGCATCAGGGCACACAGGCGGTCAGCTGTGATTTTATTGCACCAGTCAAACGCTACAATGCCAACCAGTTTACCTATGCCGAAAGTGCAGAGGCGCTGGTCGAGCAACATCATCTGGCGCTGTCTAACTGTCTGGCACAATCGCGCTTACTGGCTTTTGGTAATCAGGCACTGGATCAGGCCGAGCTGGCCAGTCTGCCACCGTATAAGCAATATGCCGGTAATCAGCCGAGTTCAACCTTCCTGATTCAGGAGTTGAATCCATATAGCTTGGGCATGCTGATTGCCTTGTATGAGCATAAGGTCTTTGTCCAGTCGGTAATCTGGAATATTAACCCCTTTGATCAGTGGGGCGTGGAAAAGGGCAAGGAAATTGCCAATCAGCTGTTGCCAATTTTAAATGGCCAGCAGCAGGATGTATCGGCACTGGACGCTTCGACACAGGGTTTAATTCAAATTTTGCTTGACCAGGCGAAAAGTGACAAGGGAATATAATTACAGAGTGAGCAATAAAAAAATGGAGCTTTGAGCTCCATTTTTTGTGTTAAGCCTGAATCAAGCGAGTCAATTCATCGACATAGTCTTGCATTGGTTTGGGTTGCTGGTCACGGCGGCTTTCAATATTCAAACGCAGCAAAGGTTCGGTATTGGAGGCCCGCACATTAAAACGCCAGGCACCAAAATCCAGACTTACGCCATCGGTCTGGTCAATGGCCGGGTTCTGATCGGCATAGTGCTCAAAAATCTTTTGAATGGTGGCTTGGGTATCCGCTACTTTAAAGTTGATTTCGCCTGAGCATGGGAACTTGGCAATCATCTCTTCCACCAGACTCGATAAAGATTGACCGGTTTCAGACAGCACCGCAATCGCCAGTAACCACGGAATCATGCCGCTATCACAATAGGCAAAGTCACGGAAATAGTGGTGGGCACTCATTTCTCCGCCATAAACCGCGTTGTGCTCACGCATCACATCTTTAATAAAAGCATGTCCAGATTTGGACTGGATTGCTTCGCCCTGATACTGTTCCACCACATCAAAGGTGTTCCAGACCAGACGCGGATCATGCACAATTTTTTCACCGGACTGTTTCAACAAGAAGGCTTGGGCTAACAACCCCACGATGTAATAACCTTCAATAAACTGGCCTTTTTCATCAAACAGGAAGCAGCGGTCAAAGTCGCCATCCCAGGCAATGCCCAGATCTGCGCCATGCGCCAGTACTGCCTCGCGGGTGCTATCGCGGTTTTCTACCAGAATCGGGTTCGGAATCCCATTCGGGAACGTACCATCGGCTTCATGGTGAATTTTGACAAACTCCACCGGGACATTCAGGGCCTTGAATTTATCTTCAATCGCATCAATCACATGACCTGCAGCACCATTGCCGGCATTCACCACCAGCTTCATTGGGCGAATCTTGGCTGGATCAATATAGGTCATCAGATGATCTACAAATTCCGGCAAAATATTGTAGGACTGTGTGGTTCCTTTGGCTGTAACTTCGGTAAATGTACCAGCTTCTGCTAAGGCCTGAATTTCTTTTAAGCCAGTATCGGCACTGATTGGACGGGCATTCTCGCGCACCAGTTTCATGCCGTTATAGTCCATCGGGTTGTGACTGGCAGTGATTTCAATCCCGCCTTGGACATCCAGATGGAAGGCGGCAAAATAGACTTCTTCGGTGCCGGTCATACCCAGATCAAGGACATTTACACCTGCATCATTCAGACCTTTGATGGTGGCTTGTTTTAAATCTTCACTGCTGAGGCGGATGTCGCAGCCCACAACCACTGTTTTAGGTTGATAAATTTGTCCATAGGCACGGCCAATTTTATAGGCAATCTCTTCATTCAGTTCGCTGCCCAGTTTGCCGCGAATATCGTAAGCTTTAAAGCAAGTCAGTTGGGTCATTATTTGTTCTCCATGCAGAAGAAAAAAGGCCGGTGAACCAGCCTTTTTCTGTTGTGCTTATTCTACCGTCACCGATTTGGCCAGGTTACGTGGCTGATCTACATCGGTACCACGTAGTACCGCAACATGATAGGACAGCAGCTGTACTGGGATACTGTAAACAATTGGCGCCAGCACCGCGCTGATTGATGGAATATGTACCACATGTTGACGCTCTTTGGTTTTAATGCCGCTGTGCTCATCAGCAAAGACAAACAGCTCGCCACCACGGGCCTGTACTTCTTCCATATTGGATTTCAGTTTATCCAGCATGTCATCTTTTGGTGCCAGAATCACCACCGGCATTTCATTGTCGACCAGAGCTAGCGGACCATGTTTCAGCTCACCGGCGGCATAACCTTCAGCATGAATATAGGAAATTTCCTTCAGCTTCAGGGCACCTTCAAGCGCAATCGGGAACTGGGTGCCACGGCCGAGGAACAGGCAGTGGTTCTTTTCCACAAACAGCTCGGATAAGTGCAGAATCGCCGGGTTATGTTGCAGGGTATCCAGAATCACTTTTGGCGTATGCCACAATTCCGCGATAATCTCGGTAACGGTCTTGTCTGCAATGCTCTGTTTGACCTGACCGATCTTCAGAATCAGCAGCATCAGCGCAGCCAGTTGCGTGGTAAAGGCTTTGGTTGATGCTACACCAATTTCTGGTCCGGCCAGGGTTAACAGGCTGTGATGGGTTTCGCGCACCATTGATGACGTGGCTACGTTACAAATTGCCATGGTGCAGATGTTCAGCGCTTTGGCTGCAGCACGTTTTTGGGTATCGCGCAGGGCAGCCAAGGTATCGGCCGTTTCACCCGACTGGGAAATACAGATGTACAGGGTATTGTTGACAATTACCGGCGTACGATAGCGGTATTCGCTGGCAATTTCGACCTGACATGGCACATCAATCAGCTGTTCAAACCAGTACTTGGCAATCATACCAGCATGGTAACTGGTACCGCAGGCAATAATTTGCACCTGCTGGATGTTGGCGAAGTCCTGCTCGGCCTGGGCCAGAAAGTCTTCACGCAGCGCATTGCCATTTAAGGCCTGAGAGATGGTTTGCTGAATGGCTTCTGGCTGCTCATAAATCTCTTTGAGCATGTAGTGCTTGTATTCACCTTTAGAGGCATTGCTGACCGTCGCATCCAGCTCTTTCACCGGACGGTTCACCAGCTGACCATCCACAAAAACTTCGATGGTTTCACGGGTTAAACGGGCAATATCGCCTTCTTCCAGATAAATAAAGCGGTTGGTGATTGGCAACAAGGCCAGCTGGTCCGAGCTGATAAAGTTTTCGCCAATCCCGACGCCAATCACCAAAGGTGAACCTTCACGAACCGTGATCAGTTCATCCGGATGGTCGGTATGGATAATACCGAGTGCATAGGCGCCTTTGAGTTGTGGCACCACCTGTTTCACTGCTTCCAGTAAACTTGGGGTGGATTTCAGGGCATCATTGACCAGATGCGCAACCACTTCGGTATCGGTTTGCGAGGTAAACACATAGCCAAGCGCTTCCAGATCATCTTTGAGTTCCTGGAAGTTTTCAATAATCCCGTTATGCACCACTGCCACATTGCCTGAAATATGCGGATGGGCATTATTTTCAGTTGGCTTGCCATGAGTCGCCCAGCGTGTGTGTGCGATCCCCAATGAACCGGTTAATTCGGCTTCAATAACCGCCTGTTCCAGATTGGCCACTTTCCCGACACGACGTTCACGTAATACATGACCGCCATTGATTAGCGCCAGACCGGCAGAATCATAGCCACGGTATTCCAGACGCTTTAAGCCTTCAATCAGGATATTGCTAATATTACGTTCTGCAACGCCACCGACGATACCACACATAATCTTTTCCTCTTATTTTTTCAGTTTTTGGGGACGTTGATAATTATCTTTGCTCAGCTGTTTTGAGCGTTCAAAGGCCAGGCTATGGTCAGCCACGTCACGGGTAATTACCGAGCCGGCACCCACCGTTGCGCCGTTGCCAATGGTCACCGGTGCTACCAGCGAGCTGTTTGAGCCAATGAAGGCTGCATCACCAATGATGGTTTTAAATTTATTGGCGCCGTCATAGTTACAGGTAATGGTGCCTGCGCCAATATTGGAACCGGCGCCGACTTCTGCATCGCCTAAATAGGTAAAGTGATTGGCTTTGGAGCCGATACCAATCTGGGTGTTTTTGACTTCAACAAAGTTGCCAATATGCACCTCATTGGCCAGTACCGCACCTGGACGCAGGCGGGCAAATGGCCCAATCTGTACATCTTCACCGACAATAGCATTTTCAAAGACGCTATACGGCTGGACTTTGGTGCCGGCCGCAATTTTGCTGTTTTTAATCACACAGCCTGCGCCAATTTCAACCCGATCACCGAGTTCGACTTCACCTTCAATAATCACATTGATGTCGATACGGACGTCTTTGCCCACGGTTAGGTTGCCACGCAGGTCAAAACGACTTGGATCAATCAGATGCACGCCTTGCTGCATTAACTGTTTGGCCTGGAAGCTTTGAAATTCACGTTCTAATGCGGCCAGTTGCACCCGGTCATTGACACCTTCGACTTCAAAGGCCCGTTCCGGCTGCACCGAAGCCACCTGCATACCATCGGCAATGGCCATGGCCACAATATCGGTCAGGTAGTATTCGCCCTGTGCGTTGTCATTGGACAGTTTTGGTAACCATTGATGCAGTTTGGCATTGCTGACGCAGTAAATGCCGGTATTGATTTCCTGAATCTGGCGCTGTGCCTCAGAAGCATCTTTATGTTCAACAATGGCCTGAATCTGGCCATTGTCACGTACAATACGGCCGTAACCGGTCGAATCTGGCAGGGTCAGCGTCACCAGACCAATGCCGGTAGCCTGACTGGCTTCGACCAGTTGCTCTAAGGTAGCCTGGCTAATGCACGGCACATCACCGGATAGAATAATTGAAACACCATCCTGACCCAGTACCGGCAGTGCCATTTGGACCGCATGTCCGGTCCCGAGCTGCTCGGCCTGTTCCACCCATTGAACCGTTTCATGGGCAAAGGCCTGTTGTACCTGTTCGCCGCCATGGCCATAAATGGTAATAATATTATCTGCTTGTAATTGTTGTGCCGTTTCAATCACGTGACCCAGAAGCGGGCGTCCTGCAAGGGGTTGAAGCACTTTCGGAAGGCTGGAGCGCATACGCGTTCCTTTCCCTGCGGCAAGAATAATCACGGTGGTAGACATGTATAATCCTAGTTATTGCTAAACCAAAATAAAATAAAGATAAATTAAAATACAGATTGCTGCCCAGAGTCCGGCAATCAGATCATCCAGCATAATCCCAAAGCCGCCATCGACCTGACGGTCAATCACCCGGATGGGCCAGGGTTTCCAGACATCAAACAGCCGGAACAGGGCAAAGCCTGCAATGACCCATAGCGTATTCATCTGGCCAAAATAGATCAGCGGTAAAAAGGTAATCGACTGTCCGGCAAATTCATCCCAGACAATACGGCCATCATCATGGACGCCCATGACCCGCGCGGTTTGCCCGCAGATATAAATCCCGACCAGTGACATCAGCAAAATCGCCACAACCGAATAGGCAAAACCAAGCCACAGCCACAGCGGAATAAACAGCAGCGCAAAGGCCGAGCCGAAGGTGCCGGGGGCTTTGGGTAACAGGCCTGATCCAAACCCGACCCCACAGAAGACAACCAGGCGGTCGGGCCAGCTCATCGCTTTAAAATGAATGGCAGGTTTAGGCAAAGTGTTGGTATCCCTGGAATTGGAGCGAATGATCTACGCCATTCTGCACAAAATGAAGTTCGGGTGCTGCATGAATTTGTCCAATCTTGGTAACGCGGACATTCAGCGGTTGTTGTAAAAGTTGTTCAAAATGCTGTGGGCTGATGCTAAAGCACAGTTCATAGTCATCGCCGCCAGCCAGCGCATATTGCCAGCGCTGTGTGTCAGGTAAATGACGCAGAGTGTCGCTGAGCGGTAACAGATCCAGATCCAGCGTGGCGCCAACCTTTGAGGCTTTAAGAATATGTCCGAGGTCTTGGGCCAAGCCATCTGAAACATCAATCATGCTTGAGGCCAGACCTTTCAGTTGCTGGCCCAGTTCGCAGCGCGGGGTTGGATAATCCAGACGCTGCTTCAATGCATGACCTGGATGCTTCAGGCCAAATGCGGCATCACCGACGGTGCCGCTGACACAGATATAATCGCCCGGCTGGGCACCTGCTCGGGTAATCGCCTGACCGGTATCTATCCAGCCCAAGGCGGTCACGGATAAGGTTAAATGCGGACTTTGGGTGGTATCTCCACCAATTAAGCGCACCCCAAATTGATCGCAGCAATCATACAGACCCTGGCTAAAGGCTTTCAGCCAGTCGTGATCAATTTGGGGTAGGCTCAAGGCCAGTAGAATACTGTGCGGCGTGGCACCCATGGCAGCAATATCGGAGAGATTGACTGCAACAGATTTCCAGCCAATGGCATGTGGATCAGTCTCTAGTGGGAAGTGTCGTCCAGCAACCAGCGTGTCGGCGCAAATCACCAGCTGTTGCTGTGGGGGAGGAGTCAGCACGGCTGAGTCATCACCAACACCTAAGTCGACAGAACTGCCGTGCTGCCGATTGAAATAGGTGTCAATAATGGAAAACTCAGCCATCGCATCAATCTGTCAATTATTTAGATTGCTGTTTTTCTGCTGCACGTAATGAGCTGGCCAAACGGTCAAGAACACCGTTAATGTATTTATGGCTGTCTGCACCGCCAAAATGTTTTGCCAGCTCAATGGCTTCATCTAAAACCACGCGGTATGGAATTTCCAGATGTTCTTTCAATTCATAGGCGCCCAGACGAAGGGTTGCGAGTTCAACGCCGTCAAGGGCATCAATTTCGCGGTCAAGCACAGGGATTAAGAGCGCATCCAATGCTTCATGATTGGCAACCACTTGAGTCAACAATTCATGATAATAGCCGAGATCCACTTTGTGCATGGCATTTTCGACACGCGTGCGTGCTTCAATCTCGTGCACCGGATTGTGGCTCATCTGCCATTCATAAATTCCTTGTACAGCAAAACGACGTGCTTTACGTTTTGCTGCATAAGTTGCTTGAAGTGTTTGCGACATAGCGTTAAATAGCCTTTAACAAGTTAACCATTTCAATTGCAGTTAAAGCAGCTTCGCTACCTTTATTACCTGCTTTTGTACCCGAGCGTTCAATCGCTTGTTCGATACTATCCGTAGTCAATACACCGTTAATGACCGGTAAGCCAGTGTCCAGGCCAACCACGCCTAAACCTTTGGCACATTCGCCTGCAACAAAGTCGAAGTGAGGCGTGCTACCACGAATCACCGCGCCTAGTGCAATAATGGCATCGAAACGATCAGATGCTGCCAGTTTTTTCGCAACAACCGGAAGTTCCCACGCCCCTGGTGCATGAACAACAGTGATATTATCCTCTGATACACCATGACGTTTCAATGTGTCGATGGCACCTTCCAGCAAATGTTCCACCACAAAGCTATTAAAACGACCAACTAAAATCGCGTAACGGCCTTCGCTCGCGAGATGTAACATACCTTCAATACGGCGAACTGCCATAGCAAACCTCAATGATTTCTTAAGTTGTTTGTTGTGCGGTGACGTATTCCACCACTTCCAAGTTAAAGCCGGACAAGGCATTGAAACGTAATGGCGAGCTGAGCAGCTTCATTTTTTCAACACCTAAATCACGTAAAATCTGTGCACCTACCCCAATGGTCTGATACTGCTGAGACAGCGCCGCATTGGATTTACTTTTCTTCGGTGCATTTAAGCTGTCCAGTGCCGGACCTAAATCCTGCAGATGACGCTGGCCAATCCAGACCAATACGCCACGATCACTATTGGCAATTTCTTTTAAGGCACGGTCCAGATTCCAGGCCGGTTCACCATCCTGCTTGTTCAGTTTTAGCAGGTCACGGGTTGGGTTAAAACCATGCACGCGAACGGTGGTCACGCCATCTTTTGGCTCACCTTTGACCAGCGCCAGATGAATATCCGGGTTACCCAGTTCACGGTAACGATACAGGTCAAAGCTGCCATATTCGGTATCAATGCTTTGCTGATCTAGACGCTCAACGGTTTGTTCATTGGTCATGCGGTAATGGATCAGGTCGGCGATGGTGCCCATTTTCAGACCGTGTTTTTCTGCAAACACTTCTAGGTCGGCACGGCGCGCCATGGTGCCATCTTCTTTAATAATTTCACAAATCACCGAAGCAGGTTCTAGACCGGCTAAACGGGACAGGTCACAGCCGGCTTCAGTATGTCCGGCGCGGTGCAGCACACCACCTGGTTGTGCCATCAGCGGGAAAATATGACCCGGCTGGACAATATCGGCCGGTTTGGCATGAGCAGCAACCGCAGTACGAATGGTATGCGCACGTTCAGCCGCGGAAATTCCGGTGGTGATGCCTTCTGCGGCTTCAATCGACAGGGTAAAGTTGGTGCCATGCTGGGCGCCGTTGGCATCGACCATGAGTGGCAGGTTTAACTGCTGGCAACGCTCACGGCTTAGGGTCAGGCAGACCAGACCGCGGGCATGGGTGATCATAAAGTTGATGTCTTCCGGGCGAACATGCGTGGCAGCCATGACTAAATCGCCTTCATTTTCACGATCTTCATCATCCATCAGGATAACCATTTTTCCTGCACGGATATCTGCTACGAGCTCTTCAACTGTATTGAGCGGCATCAACCTTCACCTTCTTTTTGTCTCAACGGACATTTTCATGACATTAATTGTGGCATAGTCTAACGCTTTTTCGTAGGTTTTGCCTATGCTTATCCGTTTCCCGGTCTGCTTCATTGTTATACACAGTGGCTGCTGGCTTGAAAAGGGCCGGTGTCTGGAAAAAGCTTGAATTGTGCAGAATATTTAAGCAATTGATCTGTAAAAAAATATAAACAGCAAGCCGCAAAAACCAGGAATTTTTTTAAAAACGCTTTTATACATTTAGACTACGATTTAAATCAGCCAGATAAAACAGGAATGGCGAACAGGCTTGGGGTGAGGTTCAAAAATTTTAGAATAGGCAATAAAAAAGCCCCAATCTTTCGATCAGGGCTTTTTGAATTTGGAGCGGGAAACGAGACTCGAACTCGCGACCCCAACCTTGGCAAGGTCACCGAGATTTATTCCATTAAATGACCTTAATTATAAGTATATGATTTAATTACTGGTATATAGTTTTTGGTGGAGTAAAATTTTGATCAATTTAGATCATTTAATGTGGTTTTGGTCACTTCATTTTAGGCATTTTAGTTTATAAAAGTCACCTATGTTTTTATGCTGATTTTCGTGAGAAATAATAACAATATATAGTTTAATATAATGATTATTAATTATTTATAAATCGACTACAACATGTAGTAGCGAAGATGCTCAAAATGCACTTACTACGTAACATCAGTTAAACAAAAGTCTCCCACAAACCCAATACGGTTCACTTGGGCCTATGCAGTCTGAAATAGGTTTATAAACTTAATCTGATCTTAAGAACTTAATCTTAGCTTTGTAGAGAAAATCTCTTGAAGGATGAAACGAGTGGATCAGCGAGTAGATGTACTAAATTTTAAAAAACTATTATATCTAAGGTAATCCCCCCTAAAAATAATAGGATCTAAAAGTAGAATTTTCTCTTAAGATACGAGCAGGAGATTCTGCATGAAAACATCTAAATTTACTGACAGTCAGATCATGTCCATCTTGAAACAGGCAGAATCTGGCACACCTGTAGCGACCCTTTGCCGTGAACACGGCATGAGTAATGCTACCTTTTATAAATGGCGTGCCAAATATGGTGGTATGGATACATCATTAATGGCTCGACTGAAAGAGCTAGAAGCCGAAAATACCAGACTTAAAAAGATGTATGCGGAAGAGCGATTAAAGGCCGAAATCATCCAGGAAGCGATGGCAAAAAAGTGGTAAAGCCATCTTGCCGGCGTAAGATGGCACAACAGGCAGTTGCCCAGCATGCCATTAGTATTCGTTTGGCTTGTAAAGCATTTGGCATTAGTGAAACCTGCTACCGCTATCAAGCCAAACTCAGCGATGACAATGCACTCATTGCTGAACAGCTCATTGAACTCACTGAGGAAAATTCCGATTGGGGCTTTGGTTTGTGCTTCTCGTATTTACGGCATGTTGAGAGTTGCTGCTGGAATCACAAGCGGGTTTACCGCATTTACTGTGAGTTGGCACTGAATCTGCGTATTAAACCAAGAAGAAGACTAAAACGGCATGCGCCTGAACCATTGAAAGAACCAATCCGAGAAAATCAGGTTTGGTCATTAGATTTTATGCATGATCAGCTGATCGATGGTCGAAAGTTCCGATTATTAAATGTGATTGATGACTACCGTCGAGAAGGCTTAGCGATTGAAGCAGGATTCTCATTACCTACAATCCGAGTTATTCGTACGTTGAATCAGTTGCTGGAGTGGAGAGAAAAACCGTTAGTGATCCGATGCGATAATGGTCCCGAATTTATCAGTCACGAATTTGTGCGCTGGGCGACTGAGCACGGTATTCGTATTGAATATATTCAACCGGGTAAGCCACAGCAGAATGCGTATATTGAACGCTATAATCGGACCATACGTTATAGTTGGCTGAGCAAGCATTTATTTGATACTTTGGATGAAGTACAAGATTATGCAACAAACTGGTTGTGGCATTACAACCATGAAAGACCACATCAAGCTAACAAAGGAAAGCCACCTCTAATGGCTGCTTAACCTCTACTTTTAACTTCGGTTATTTATGGGGACATAAAAAATGGGAGCCTTTAGCTCCCATTTTTACTATATTTTTAAAGTTTTAGGCGTGCTGTACTGTGAGTTTTAAACCTAAAGCATTCACTACACGATTAATCGTATCAAAACGTGGTGCAGAGTCCTGACGAAGTGCTTTATACAGCGCTTCACGTCCAATTCCTGCCTCTTTAGCGATTTGAGTCATGCCACGAGCTTTGGCAATTACACCAAGTGCATGAGCTAATTCAGCTGGATCATTCTCTTCAAGAACCATATTAAGATACATCACAATATCTTCTTCAGTTTTGAGTGACTCAGCCATATCAAAACTTGGTAAATCTGCAACTTTAACCATTTTAATCCTCCAATGTTTTCGATAGTTTGACTGCACGATCGATGTCTTGTTGTTGAGTTGATTTATCTCCGCCACCAAGCATTACAATCACGACGTCACCATGTTGGATGTAATACATCCTCCATCCGGAACCGAAGAATTCTCTCATTTCCCAAACACCATCTTGGAGAGGTTTGATGTCTCCCCAATTCCCACGTTGAACCTTATCTAATCTACGATTCAAGCGAATTCGGGTCATATTGTCTTTAATTCCATCTAACCATTCATCAAATTCAGGTAGACGTTTAATTTCAATCATGAGGATTCCTTTTCTTCCTATCTAATTGTATTCGATCGACTACAATATGCAAGTATATTCATCCTGAGATTTATTAATTTTGTGTAACAGCCATTATGTTAAATAGGGAAGATTTATAATAATTATTCCTCTATTAGATTTTTTAGATAAGGAGCAAATAGTCACATGAGTGTCTAGAATTTTGGTGGCTATTCACACCTCCGTTAAATACTTATTCAGACTAAGATAAAGTTAATGTGACAATCTACAGATACTATGAAAATAATTAATGAGGAATTTGTGAATTAATACCACGGAAAAGGCAAATTGCCTTATTAATGTTTTAATTCATACTGAAGATGTACCAAATAGAGGAACATCTAAAATGAAACATACACGTATTAGAACATTCAATACTAAAGCAACTTATCCAGAACAAAACTTAGATAACGATTTATGCCAGGCAGTTGTTGCTCGTGGTAGTACGGTTTTCCTTCGCGGACAAATTGGTCAGAACCTGGATACGTCTGAAAGTGTATGTATCGGTGATGCAGCCGGTCAAGCTGAACAAGCGATGTATAACATCAAAATGCTACTTGAGGAAGCTGGCGGTGAATTAGAAGATATCTGCAAAATCACGATCTATATCATTGATCCGCGTTACCGCGAAGACGTTTATCGCGTAGTAGGTAAATGGTTAAAAGGTGTATTCCCAGTTTCAACCGGTATTGTTGTATCTGCACTTGCTCGACCTGAATGGCTGGTCGAAATTGATGCAACTGCAGTGATTCCTGACTAATTTTATAAAGGATAACTGCCTATGACATTTTCCATTATTGCCCGTTGCCATAGAACAGGGCAATTTGGAGGAGCGATCAGCTCCTCCTCTCCAGCTGTAGCAGCACGGTGCATTCAAGCCAAAGCAGGGGTAGGTGTTGCTACATCTCAGAACATCACGGATCCATACTTGGCAAACATTTTGCTAGATATGACCAAATATGATCTGGCACCAGAAGAATCTATTGCGGAATTGGTCAAAAATACTGACTTTATCGAGTATAGACAGCTCACCGTGATTAATTCTGATGAAAAACCTGCTGCATTTAGTGGCAAGTATACCTTAGGTGCTCATTCGCAGTGCGTAGGCGAGCATGCTGTTGGTGCGGGAAATCTTCTTGCAAATGAAGATGTCCCAAAAGCTATGGTAGATGCATTTCATCAAGCGGAAGGAAGCTTGGCAGAGCGACTCTTGGTTGCTTTACAAGCAGGTTTAGCCGCAGGTGGTGAAGCTGGTCCAGTTCATTCAGCAGGTCTTTTAGTCGTCGATAAACTTGAATGGCCTGTGATTAATTTACGCGTTGACTGGTCTGATACGCCGATTGAAGACCTGTATCAACTGTGGAAAGTCTATGAACCGCAAGTTGAAGATTATGTTGTTCGTGCGCTAGATCCTTCTGGCTCTCCAAGCTATGGAGTTCCTGGCGATGAATAATGCTTCAGTGAGCGCTGATCAAGGATGCAATAGTGCTAAACAGAATCTCATTACGCCAAATGCAATACTTTGTTGCTACTGCAGAAAGCGGTAGCATCATCATTGCTTCAGAAAAAATTCACGTATCTTCACCATCTATTTCTGCTGCTATCGCACATATTGAATCTGAGTTACAAGTTCAATTATTTATCCGCCAACATGCAAAAGGTTTGATCTTGACCAATATTGGTGAAAAGGTCATGCATGAATGTAAATATATCTTAAGCCAGGCAAACAGCTTGTATGCTTTGGCTGCAGACTTTTCCGGATCAATTCGCGGTCCACTAAAATTGGGCTGCTTTACTGCATTTTCACCGATGATTTATGCCGAAATTATTCATGGCTTTGTCAATCTATATAAAAACGTCACTCTGGACTTATGTGAGGAAGATCAGCAAGTTTTGCTGAATGGTTTAATCCGGAATGAACTCGACGTTGTACTGACTTATGATTTAAATATCGATCACGACCTGATTCACTTTGAACCGTTGGCTGTATTACCGCCACATGTTTTGGTCAGTGAAGCACATCCTTTAGCACAAAATGTGGCAGTCACTTTAGAAGAGTTAGCCGAGCATCCAATGGTGCTGCTGGATCTGCCATTCAGCAATGACTATTTTATTTCGTTATTCCGCAACCACAAATTAAGTCCTAAAGTTGAACATTCTTCACGTCATGTAGACGTTGTGCGTTCAATGGTGGCCAATAATCTGGGCTATACCATTTTAAATGTGCGCCCTAAAAACAATTACTCCCTGGATGGAAAACGTCTGGTTCGCTTAAGAATTGCAGGGGAACACCGTCCAATGAAAATCGGGTTGGCGACTGCTAAAAATGCCAACCTGAATACAGTTTCCCAGGCATTTATCAGTCGTTGCCGTGCCTTTTTATCTAATCAATATATTCCAGGAATGGGCGATGCACATTTCTTTGACCCACATGTAAAAATGAAACGTGTGGCGGAAGAGGTTTAATTTATGAGTGATTTAAGCAGTGTTGCGCTTTTATCCAAATTGATCGCATTTGATACCACTTCATATAAAAGTAATCTCGATTTGATCCTGTATGTTAAAGACATTCTGGAACAAAATGGAATTCGCGTTGAGCTTAATTTGAATACTGAGCAGAACAAAGCCAATTTATTTGCAAGTGTTGGTCCGATTGATCAGCCGGGTATTTTGCTGTCAGGGCATTCAGATGTTGTGCCGATAGAGGGGCAACAATGGAATAGCCCAGCATTTGAAGCCACTGAAAAAGACGGCAATATTTATGGGCGTGGTACAGCCGACATGAAAGGCTTTTTGGCTTGTGCAATTGTAGCCATGCTGAAAGCGAGCCAATATGAATTAAAACGACCGCTACACCTATGTATGTCCTATGACGAAGAAATTGGATGTATTGGTGTACGCGGTATTTTAGATCAGTTGGCCGCGACTATTGTCTCACCGTTGATGTGTGTGATTGGTGAACCGACCATGATGCAACTGGCTTTGGCACATAAAGGCAAAACCGTTTTTCGGGCAACATGCTGTGGTGAGGAAGGGCATTCTGCACTTGCGCCTAAATATGTCAATGCGATTCATGTGGCGAGTAAATTGGTTGAATCCCTGCAAAATGTCCAAACTCATTTACGTGAACATGGTGCTCAAGATTCAGGCTACGATATTCCGTATACGACTGTTCATGTCGGTAAAATTGCCGGTGGTACTGCTTTAAACATTGTGCCGAAGGCACTGTTGCAAATAGAGATTTGAGTCGATGATGTTCCCTTTAAAAAGTACTTAGAGACCGAAAACCCTGTTGATTAGACACACTTCACCCTGAGGCTGACCATAATAAAATGACGATGCTTGTCC
>NZ_VOXW01000016.1:0-68749 GCF_013420555.1 Acinetobacter sp. Q85-2 | reverse complement strand
CCCGAACTCAGAAGTGAAACCTCTTAGCGCTGATGGTAGTGTGGGGTTACCCATGTGAGAGTAAGTCATCGCCAGCTCATTAATTCAAAATCCCCCGAGCTTAAACAGCAGGGGGATTTTTTTATGCAGAAAATTTGTGTGCTTAAGAAAGTAGAATTTATCGAGGGTTCTTCTCTCCGTTTAAACCAGCTTTTAATCGGTTGAAATTGAAGCCCCCAATTTAACCGGAACCGGCGTATACTCATAACATAATTGGAGTGTATATGTCAGATTCCCAAAGCCAGACTCAGCAAATTGAGCACGATTCTCCTCAGTTTAAGGCCATTCTTCTCTCTTTGTTTTTGGCCGGTTTTGCCTCCTTTTCTGCCTTGTACTGTGTTCAACCGATGATGCCGATTCTGGCCCAGTTCTTTCAGGTCAGTCCGACCCAAAGTAGTTTTCCCTTATCTTTTTCAACCTTCGCCTTGGCCGCCGCTCTATTATTTACTGGCCTGATTTCAGATCGGGTCGGGCGTAAACCGATTATGGTCGTGGCACTGTTTTCTGCAGCCGTGTTGTTAATTGCCAGTGCCTTATTGCCACAGTGGTCATTTTTTCTCAGCACCCGTGTCCTGATTGGCATGACGGTGAGCGGTGTTGCCGCGGTGGCAATGACCTATATTGGTGAAGAAATTGCGGCCAAAGATGTTGGCTTTGCCATGGGCTTATATATTTCAGGCACCGCAATTGGCGGCATGAGTGGCCGTTTAATTGCCGGAGTCCTGGTGGATTTTATTTCCTGGCAATATGCAACTTTAATCATTGGTGTGATTAACCTGGCGATTGCGATTCTGTTTTACTGGCTGTTGCCCAATTCCCGGAATTTCCAGTCCTATCCAATTCAATTGTCGCGTTTTAAACAGGCCTTTGCCAAAAATCTGGCCGATCCAAAATTAAGAATTCTGTTTCTTCAGGGCTTTATTCTAATGGGATGCTTTGTCTCGGTATTTAACTACATGAGCTATCATCTGCTGGATGCGCCTTTTGCTTTGCCACAAACCTGGATCGGGCTGATTTCTGTGGCCTATCTGGCTGGAATTTACAGTTCACCACGGGCAGCACAGTGGGGACAAAAGTTTGGCCGAGAAAAAGTGTTACCGTTGATGCTGCTGGTGATGTGGGCCAGTCTGGCGCTAATGTTACTGAATCAGCTGGCGGTCGTGTTAGTCGGGCTGCTGATTTTTACCTTTGCTTTTTTTGCAGCACATTCTCTTTGTAGCAGCTGGGTGACGGTGCAATCATTACAGTATCGGGCGGTGGGTTCATCTTTATATCTGTTCTGCTATTACTTGGGCTCGAGCGTGCTCGGCAGTGGTAGCGGTCTGATCTGGGAGCGCTGGGACTGGCCTGGTCTATTGATCTTTATCGCAAGTCTGCTGTTGTTAGGCCTGATATTGACCCTATATCTGAAAAAATTAAGCAGCACTGCACCCACGGCACAGATTAAAAATTAAAAACTTGATTTTGTATAAATTATAATCAAGCAAGCCACTTGGAATTCATGCTAAAATACTCGGCTTTCATCTTTCGATCTTTTCTGATCTTCCATCTGCCAGCCGAGAATTGCTAGCCATGTCTACTGCTTATACCGCTCAAACCGCGCCGAAAGCGTTGTTTGATTACGACAAATATTGGGCGTCATGTTTTGAACCCGCGCCATTTTTGCCGATGTCACGCGAGGAAATGGACCAACTCGGCTGGGATAGCTGTGACTTTATTCTGGTCTGCGGCGATGCCTATATTGATCATCCATCTTTTGTATCCGGTATTATTGGCCGTGTGCTGGAAGCGCAAGGTTTCCGGGTCGGAATTATCGCGCAGCCTGACTGGACCAATGTCGAGGCCTTTCGTGCCTTAGGTAAACCGAATATTGCCTGGGGCGTCACTGCTGGCAATATGGACTCGATGATCAACCGTTATACTGCGGACCGAAAAATCCGCTCGGATGATGCCTATTCACCAGACAATGTCCCGAACAAGCGTCCAGACCGTGCTGCAACCGTGTATTGCCAGCGCTGTCGTGAAGCCTTCCCGGATGTGCCGGTGTTGCTTGGCGGGATCGAAGGTTCACTGCGTCGTATTGCGCATTATGATTACTGGTCAGATAAAGTCCGTCGTTCAATTCTGATGGATTCAAAAGCCGATTTATTGATGTACGGTAATGGCGAGCGTTCCATTATTGAAGTGATGCACCGTCTGGCCAAAGGCGAAAAAATTACCGATATCACCGATGTGCGCGGTACTGCCTTTATTATCAATAAACATAACCGTGCGGCCAAAGCCAAGTTTGTCGAAATCGCCTCCAATGATGTCGATACCATTGGCCGTGTCGATCCGATCATCAACCCCTATGTGATGACCGAAGATATTGATGGCTGTGAAGTTGAAAAAGAAAAGGGTAACAGCTTAAGCCAGTACCAGAATTTCCAAAAAGAAATGGTGGCCAATCCGATTGTCCGTGAAGGCGACAACCTGGATGCCGATACGCAGATTGTTCAGCTGCAACCGGCCTCAAAAGCCATTAAGCATAAACTGCCACCACGTGAACTGGCGGTTATTCGTTTGCCATCTTTTGAAGACGTGGCTAATGATCCGGTGCTATATGCACATGCCAACCGTATTCTGCATTTGGAAACTAACCCGGGCAACGCACGTGCTTTGGTGCAAAAACACGGCGAGCGTGATGTCTGGATTAATCCACCACCAATTCCATTGACCACTGAAGAAATGGATTATGTGTTTGACCTGCCATATGCACGTCTGCCACATCCAGCTTATGGCGATGCACGTTTCCCGGCGTTCGACATGATCAAGTTCTCGGTGAACATCATGCGTGGCTGTTTTGGGGGCTGTACGTTCTGTTCGATTACCGAACACGAAGGCCGTATCATCCAGAACCGTTCGGAAGAGTCGATTTTGCGTGAAGTGGAAAAAATCCGTGATACCGCACCGGGCTTTACCGGGATTATCTCGGACTTAGGTGGTCCAACCGCTAACATGTACCGCTTGCACTGTAAAGATCCGGAAATTGAAAAGAACTGCCGTAAGCCGTCCTGTGTATTCCCAGGCGTGTGTCAGAACCTGCATACCGATCATGCACCACTGACCCAGCTGTACCGTAAAGCACGTGCAATTAAAGGCATTAAAAAGATTTTGATTGGTTCCGGTCTGCGTTATGACCTGGCGGTACTGAATCCGGAATATGTGCGTGAACTGGTGACCCACCACGTTGGGGGTTATCTGAAGATTGCACCAGAACATACCGAAAAAGGTCCGTTATCGAAGATGATGAAGCCCGGTATTGGTACCTATGACCGCTTCAAGCAAATGTTTGATCGTTTCAGCAAGGAAGCCGGCAAGGAACAGTATCTGATTCCGTATTTCATCGCGGCGCATCCGGGCACCACCGACTACGACATGATGAACCTGGCGATCTGGCTGAAAAAGAATGGTTTCCGTGCCGATCAGGTACAGACCTTCTATCCATCGCCAATGGCCACCGCCACCACCATGTATTACACCGGTAAAAACCCGCTGGCCAAAGTGGCGCGTTATACCGAAGATGTCGATATTGTGAAAGGAGAGAAACGTCGTCGTCTGCACAAAGCCTTCTTGCGTTACCATGATCCAAACAACTGGCCATTGTTACGTGAGGCTTTAAAAGAGATGGGCCGTGCCGATTTGATTGGCAATTCCAAGCAGCATCTGATTCCAACCTATCAGCCGCAAGGTACGGAAGGGCAGTACCAGTCAGCGCGTAAGAAAAACTCGACCCTGGCCGGAGATTCACAGAAACGTACCGGTCAGCCTGGTAACCGTGGTCAAGGCCAAAATCAGGGTCAGTCGAATCGTCCGAAAAAAGGCCAGATGTTGACACAGCACACTGGTTTGCCGCCACGTGAAACTGGTGAAAAACGTCCATTTGGCGGCGCAAAGACCAAAGGTAAGTCTAAGCCAAAATCCCGTGCTTAAATCAGGAAAGGACGCCAAGTGCGTCCTTTTTTCTGGCGCACATTTTGTCGGATTTGTCAGACAATTGGTTTGAAAAGAATTGTGAAGCTCATAAAAGTTGGTATACATTAGCTTGAGGAAAAACAAGGAGATGGTTTTTCCTGGAAACTTGCTCTGCAACAGACTGTCAGTGTTTATGCATCTTTCGTCAGCATTGGTTTAAGTTTCTTAAATTTAACCTATTTATAATAAGCAAAACGTTATACTTGTATTTGAAAAATAATCGGTGAGATACCGAATAAATTATAAGAATAGAGTATTAAAGGATTAACCTCATGACCGTTTATATTATTCTCGCAAGTCTTATTCTGGCAGGGTTGCTCATCATGGCAGCCAGGCATGCCATTCAGGCTAAACGCCAGACCGACAGCACCCTGAAACGCCGCGCTATTTTCAGTTTGAATGAGCAGCTGACCTATACCCGGCTAAAAGAAATTTTACCGACCCATACCGTGCTGACCCATGTGTCTTTTGATGCGCTACTGACCACCAAACTGCCGCGTACCCGCAATAAATACCGCAATATGGTGGCGGACTTTGTGGTGCTGGATGATGCTTATCAGGTACTGGCCGTGATTACCCTGGATGATACCCTGACCTTAAAACGTCAGCATATTCAGTATCAGAATGAATTGCTGCGGATGGCCGGTTATACCGTAATCAGCTTTGATCAGGTGCCGGAATATCAGCAGTTGCGTGAAGAATTTGGGTTACTGGAGGGCGCTGAAAATCTGGAGGCGCTTGATCTGCCAAAAAAGAAATTGGCGTTCTATCCGGCCTCAGCGCGCAGAATGGGCGCGTTGGGTTGAAAAAAAGCATCTAAACAGATGCTTTTTATCTCAAATTTTTATGGTTTAACCGCGACCACAGTCATTTCAACCAGGACTTCGGGCTGATACAGCTTGGCTTCCACACAGGTACGGGGCAGTGCTTCAATATCGGCGACCCAGGCATCCCAGATTTCATTCATGGCTGCATAGTCTTGCTCGATATCTTTTAAGAAAATCATGACTGACATGATATGACTTTTATCGGTGCCGGCTTCAGCCAGTAAACGGTCAATTATCTCAAGGGTCTGGCGGGTCTGACCGCGAATATCCAGGCTGGTGTCTTCTGCCAGCTGGCCGGCCAAATGCACCAGATGGCCTGAAATGGCAATTTCTGAATAGCGCTGTGCGACATGTAAACGTTGTACGGTCATAACAAAATCCTGTAGATGGGCAGGCAGCACCTCAGCTGCTCCGGCAATGTGACTATATTGCCATGAAGCGCCAGTACAGAACACCAGCGCTGCCGGATTTGGTACAGAAATCCATCAATCTTGTGGTGATTTTGATTTGGAAAAGGGGAATTTTAGGACGTAAAAGTCGGTGATCTGAAGGGAATAGATCAGGATAATGCAACAGAAAATCAGATAAAAAGAAGAATATACAACGAGGCGGGAGACGATACAGCCATCCATGGGAACGTCAGAGTTGTCCTGTAATATTCGGATAGATCATCACGCCAATCACAGGACAGCATGCTGAAAGTAAAGGTGATTTTCAGCATCTCAGCACATACATGGATAAATGTATTGCGCAGATAGATTACTCTAATTTTGCCCATTGTGAAGCGCATTTTGTATCATTTTTATTCTTTTGATCAATTTCTGCACAATTTTAAGCCTAAAGTAGGCTGAGCTGTGGCTGCTGGGCTGGTGAGGACAGTTGATAAACTCCCACGCCAATTAACCGGAACTTTTCTTGGGGCGAAATATGCATTTCCTCAATTAATAGCTGTAACGCCTGTGCCAGCTGCTGCGGATGAGTAAAAATATGCTGAAAGCTTTTGCTGTGCTGTAACACCTGAAAGTTTTTCAGTTTCAGTTTGACTGACACGCCGCGGGCACAGAGCTGCTTTTTTTCCAGACTGGCCCAGATCTGTTGCAGCAGTTGTGGCCAGTAGGGTGTGCATTGGCTGAGGACATAATCATCATCAAAGGTGATTTCTTTGGAAATCTGCTGGCGTTTGCGTTCGGCTTGAACCGGGCGCTCATCAATGCCTTGTGCATATAAAAACAGGCGTTTGCCATATTTGCCAAAGCGTTGAATCAGCAGACCTTCTTCGACCTGTTGCAGATCGCCTAAGGTTTCCAGACCCAAGGCCTTCAGCTTTTCCTGCATGACCTTGCCCACGCCCGGAATTTTCTTTAAGGGTAAATCCTGAATAAAGGTCTGCACCTGCGAAGGCTTGATCACGCAGAGGCCATTCGGTTTATGCCAGTCCGAGGCAATTTTGGCCAGAAATTTATTGGGTGCCACGCCGGCAGATGCAGTCAGGCCGGTGGTCTGAAAAATATCTTCGCGGATGTGCATTGCCACTTCTGTGGCGCTGGGGAGCTGCGGCAGGTTTTCGGTAACATCCAGATAGGCTTCATCGAGCGACAGCGGTTCAATAATCGCGGTATATTTTTGAAAAATTTGATGGATTTGTGCCGAGACTTCCCGGTACTTCTGGAAATTCGGTTCCAGTACAATCACCTGCGGGCACAGTTTCCGGCCCTGACTCATTGACATGGCCGAGCGCAGCCCAAACACCCGCGCCGGGTAGGACGCGGCCACAATCACCGCGCGAGGATGATGTGATGCCACCACCACCGGCAGATGTTGTAACTCTGGACGCTCTTTTAGCTCGACCGAGGCATAGAACGCATCCATATCAATATGAATGATTTTTCTCATGGCACCATCTTAACGCGCGACATCCGTGGCTGTCATTAGCGGATAAGCATACGGTTGATCGAGCAGCAGCACTTGGGTCTGTTGTTGTGCTGCGGCCTTGATCACGGTATTCAGACTCTTCGGGGTATTATCGGCCAGATGTGGTAAAAACTGTAGCGGCTGTTCTGGCGGCTGGAAAAAATCATCCCAATGGATGGGAATCAGCACCTTGGGTTTTAGGTGCTGCAAGGTTTCTGCCAGATACTGCTGCTGATACTGTTCCGGTTGCCTGGACAGCTGGGCAATGCCCAGAAACAGATGATCGACCTGTAGCTGTTTGAGCTGTTCGGGAATAAAACCGGTGCTGGCCTTGACCAGACTTTTATGACCTTCATATTCAATCAGATAGTCAAAGCTATGGCCTTCTTTAAACTCCGAAAACCGTGCCGGCAGGCTCAGTGGCTGCTGGATTTCCTCACCCAGATCATTATTCACTGCAGTTGGCGGCGTATGCTGGGACGGGAAAGCGGTGACAGTAAAGTTGCCAATCTGCATCGGTTGTAAAGGTACCAGCTGCTGTAACTGGCTTTCGGGCAAGTGAGCACCACGGGCAATATTCAGCGTGCTTCGGGAACCAATAATTTTAGCCTGCGGCAGCAATTGGCCAAGTAGAGGGACATCCAGCGCATGGTCATAATGCGAGTGTGTCACCAGAATGGCTTGCGTTCGTTGCAATTGATGGAGCTCAATCGCATGTTCAATTACGATTGGCTGGCTGTTAATTTGACCAAACATCAGCTGACTCAGACTCGGCCGGCTAAAGAAGCCATCAATCAACAGCTGTTGCTGGCCATCATCAAACAGTAAGGTCGATACGCCAAAGAATTTGACCGTGTAGCCCGCTGGTGCGGTTGCTGCCGGCTGATACAGCCACGGCTGGAAATCCTGCACTTTTCCGGAGGGCTGCAGTATATAGATGATGAGTGCAATCAGCAGTAACATCAGGCCAAGCAGACCTGACAAAATCTTGTATTTCAGTGTCATTCGCACAATATCCCTGTCAGCTTTTATTTTTATCTTGTTGGTATGAGTATTAAGGGGTTGTATCCGTACTATGTTTAGATGGTTCCACAATCTGGTTGGCCTTCAGAAACTGTTGCCAGTCCTGTTCATCGCCATAAAAGGCATTAAGATCGACCGGAGTGGCAATGCCGGTAATCTGGCCACGATTGCTATATTGCCAGAACAGCCAGTCGGGATTGCCACTTAAGGCCGGTTTACCCTGATATTCGCGTACCCACAGCGGCACCTGCGGGAACTGATTGACCAGTACAATATTATAAAAATTCCTGGAAATGTAAAAAATCGGCTGTTTGCCATAGTGCTGTTGCAGCGCGTCATGCATCACCCCAATTTCATGCAGCAACTGTTCCCGGGTATAGGTGTTGATGCAGTTGCTGTCGTATTCCAGATCAATCACTGGTGGCAAGCTGTTGGCCTGTTTCGGAACGCTGTCGATAAAATTCTGTGCCTGCACCTGACCATCACGACACAGCCGATAAAAATGATAGGCGCCGACCAGAAAGCCCTGTTCATGCGCGGCCAGCCAGTTGTCCTGAAATTTACGGTCTTTAAAATCGCCGCCTTCAGTGGCTTTTAAATAGACGAAACGGTATTTTTTCGGCGAAATCCTGTGCCAGTCAATCTGCTGCTGATGATGCGAAACATCAAAGCCCTGAATCGGATAGTCCTGTGCGGTGGCTGGCCGGGTATGCAGCACGCCCCAATACAGCAAGGCCGCCATCAGCACCACGCCGCAGATGGCAACCGCAGCATAGGTCAGGGGCTGGACAGAACGGCGGGCAGGGTGTGCAGACATAGGCAAGGTAGATCTTCAGGATTCAATTTTGATCATAACGCGAAGCCTGCACGGCGGCTAGCATTCTACGCGGCTTTAGACCGGGGTGTTTTTCGGAATTTTCCAGAAAATCATTGCAGCCAGCAGGTTGATACTGCCCAGACAGATCAGGCTGGCATGAAAGGCTGCGACCACCTGTTCCGGTCCCCAATAGGCACTAAACAGGTTGACCAGCGTTCCGGCCAAGGCCACGCCAATACTCATGGACAGCATCATGATCATCGACAGGAAGCTGTTGCCGCTGCTGGCATCCTGCTGCGGCAAATCTTTTAGGGTCAGGGTGTTCATGGACACAAACTGCAGTGAATTAAGCAGACCAAAAATAAAGAAATGCAGCGCACGTAGCCAGATGGGTGTGTCGGCCGTGGTCAGGGCAAAACTGGCGATACAGGCCCCGACCAGCAAGGTATTGGTGATAAGTACCTGACGATAACCAAAGCGCTGAATCAGCTGGCGGATGATCGGTTTTGAGGCCAGCGAACCGAGTACGGTCGGAATCATCATCAGGCCGGTCACAAAGGGCTCAAAGCCAAAGGCCAGTTGCAGCATCAGCGGCAGTAAAAAGGGAATTGAATTGCCGGCCAGCCGGGCAATCGAGTTACCGAGAATCCCGATTGCATAAATCCGGTGCCGGAACAGCTTGCTGCGAAACAGGGCATTCTGATGGGTATGCGCATGATAGGCATACAGGCCGGCACTCAGCAGACCGAGCAGAACCAGCGCAATGCTCCACCACAGCGAGTACAGCGGACTAGCCACATTTTCAATACCCAGTGACAGCCCGACCATGGCAATCAATAACAGGATAAATCCCCAGAAATCAAATTGCGGCACGCTCGGCTCGGTAATATTTGGCATGGCTTTAAAAGTAATCAAGACCCCTAAAATGCCAATCGGCAGATTGATTAGAAAAATCCAGTGCCATGAGGCCACTTCCACCAGCCAGCCGCCCAAAGTAGGTCCAATTAAGGGGCCGATCAGACCGGCCAGACTCATCAGGCTCATGGCCGATAAAAACTGGGTGCGGGGAATGATTTTTAGCATCGCCAGACGACCAACTGGCAATAAGAACGCGCCGCCAATGCCTTGCAGTACCCGGTAAAACAGCAGTTCATTCAGGCTGCTGGCATAGGCACAGCCAATGGAGGCCAGGGTGAAAATCACAATGGCGGAAAAATAGGTGTTGCGCACGCCAAAACGGTCGGCCAGCCAGCCACTCAAGGGAATACAGGCCGCCACTGACAATACATAGGCCACCACCACGCTGTGCATGCGCAGCGGATCTTCCTGCAAATTCTCGGCAATGGCCGGCAACGCGGTGTTGATGATGGTGGTATCCAGGCCCTGCATAAAAAAGCCAATCGACACCAAGAGCACCAACAATCTGAATTCGGGTTGCAGGGCTTGATGGGTTGGCGTGGCAGTCATAATTAGCGGGCATGGTGGAATTTTGCCTAGTGTAAAACAATCTGGCGCGGATGTCGTATCTAAAGCGTTGCCGCGTGACGGCCTGACCCTGTCAGAAAACTGCAATCAAAACGTCATGGCACTGCAACCGGATGTTTATAAATTGTTCATATTCTAAACACTATCAAATTAAACCTATGAAATTAAAATTGAAATCACTTTGGGTGGCCATGTTGGCCGTGGGGATGGCAGCGTGTAACAGTGATGATGATCAGGTCAGTCCTGCACCGGTCGATCCAACCCCCAATACCATTGAACTGAGCAAAATTGGGGCCTATCAGTCGGGCATTTTTGCAGAAAGTGCCGCAGAAATTCCGGCCTATGATGCCGCCAGCAAACGCCTGTTTGTGGTCAATGCGCAGGCCGGGGTGCTGGATGTACTCGATTTAAGCCAGCCAAATCAGCCGGTTAAAATTACCGAAATTCAGGTCCATGATATTGCTGAAGGCGCGGAAGTAAACAGTGTCGCAGTGCATAACGGTATTGTGGCAATTGCGATTCAGGCTGCCGTCAAAACCGATCCGGGTTATGTGGCGCTGTATCAGGCCAAAGATCTGAGCAAACTGGCGCATGTGCAGGTTGGTGCCTTGCCGGATATGCTGACTTTTAGCCCGGATGGTCAAACCCTGCTGGTGGCCAATGAAGGTGAGCCATCGGACGATTATCAGGTTGATCCGGAAGGTTCAATTTCCGTGATTCAGCTGAGTAATTTAACAGCGCCTGTGGTTCGCACTGCAGACTTCAAAGCCTTTAATGGTCAGGAAGCGGCGCTGCGTGCCCAGGGCGTGCGTATTTTCGGGCCAAATGCGACCGCGGCGCAGGATTTTGAACCGGAATATATTACGGTATCGCAAGATGGCAAAACGGCTTGGGCCGCATTGCAGGAAAACAATGCACTGGCCAAAATTGATGTGGTTAATGCCAAAGTACTGGCGGTGTATCCATTGGGCTTTAAAGACCATGGTCTGGACGGCAATGGCATGGATGTCAGCGATATGGATGGTGTCGATGGAGCGGGCAGTATTAAGATCCAGACTTGGGCCAATGTGCGCGGTCTGTATATGCCAGATGCGATTGCCAGCTTTGATGTGGCCGGCAAAACCTATATTGTGACCGCCAATGAAGGCGATGCACGCGCTTGGGGTGAAGACACGCCAGAATATTTTAATAATGACACCAGCAAAGGTTTTGTAGAAGAATGGCGAGTAAAACATCTGGTACATGCCGATGGCTTTTCCCGCCGTTTAGGCGATGATTTACCGGCGCACTTAAGCCAGCTGGCCAAAGGTGCCGAGCTGAATCCGGATAATTTTGGTTACTGCGGTGCCACGGCAGGCAATGCCGGTGACTGCCGTAAAGATCATCTGCTGGGTCGTCTGAATATTACCTGGACTGAAGGCTACCAGAAAAATGCCGATGGTACGCCAAAGCTGAATGAACGCGGCAATCTGGTATATGACCATCTTTATAGTTTTGGTGCACGCTCGGTCAGTATCTGGACAGAAAATAGCGCGCAAAACGGTCTGGAACGGGTCTGGGATTCAGGGGATGATTTTGAGCAGTACATTGCCGAGCATCATCCGGAAATTTTCAATGCCAACCATGAAGAAGCAGGCATGGATAACCGCAGTGACAACAAAGGTCCTGAACCTGAAGGCGTGACGCTGGGCCAGATTGGCAGCAAAACCTTTGCCTTTATTGGTCTGGAACGTGCTGGCGGGGTGATGGTCTATGATGTGTCGACTCCGGCAGCACCAAGTTTTGTACAGTATCTGAATAGCCGCGAGATGAGTGCGAGCACTGAACAAATCGAGCTGGGTCAGGCTGGCGATTTAGGTCCGGAAGGTCTGGTCTTTATTGCGGCAAAGGACTCGCCTAATGGCCAGCCATTACTGGTGGTGGGCAATGAAGTCAGCGGCAGCACCGCGGTATATCAGCTGAATCTGAAATAAGTGAGCAAAAAAGAGAAAGGGCACTACGGTGCTCTTTTTTATTTTAAATTTTCATTGTCACTAAAATGTCATAGAACTGAAATAGTATTGTCATCATTTTAAGCTAATGCCAGCCCGATTGGGGGTGGTATTCCCTTTTTGAACATAGGCTTTGTTCTTATGACAATTGAACTTTTAATGGTAATCGGCTTCTGTTTGGCGGCCTATTCTATTGTCGGAAATGATGTACCTCAAACCTTAGGGACTTTTATTTCTTCTAACTCCCATCGTCCTTGGTGGGTACTGTGGGTGTATATCAGCAGTATCCTGGTTGTGGTCTTGGTCTATGGCTGGTATGCATCGGGCGTCGGTGATGCCTCTTATGGGCGACTGGAAACTATTCCGTTCCCTGAAGGCGGAATTACCTGGCTGTATATTGTGCCGCCGGTTTTACTGTTGCTACTGACCAAATATGGTATTCCGGTCAGTACCACCTTCTTGGTGTTGACCATCTTCTCTCCTGCGAGCTTGGGCTCGATGATGGTCAAATCCATGATGGGCTATGCCGTGGCCTTCTTGGCGGCGCTGATCATCTATCGTTTTGTGGCCAACAAAATGACGGTGTACTTTAACCAGACCAAAGATCAGGAACATTCGACCAAATGGGTGATTCTACAATGGTTATCTACCGGTTTCCTGTGGAGCCAGTGGCTGATTCAGGATCTGGCCAACATCTTCGTGTATGTGCCGCGTCAGGTACCGTTTGAATTCCTGATGTTTGCCATTACGGTCTTTGTGATCTTGCTGGGGGTTATTCTGTACCAGCGTGGTGGTGCCATCCAGAAGATTGTCGATACCAAAACCGATGTTACCGATGTACGTGCTGCGACCATCGTGGACTTTATCTATGCAATGATCCTGCTGATTTTCAAAGAGTGGAGCAATATCCCGATGAGTACCACCTGGGTATTCCTGGGTCTGTTGGCCGGTCGTGAATTTGCCATCTCAATGATTGTGAACGGGGTTAGCAAATACCGTACCTCACGCAATGTCAGCAAAGATGCGATGAAACTGATGTTTGGTCTGGCCATGTCGGTATTCCTGGCGACCACTTTGCCATGGTTCTATAACCTGATTTCAGGCTAAGCATGGACTGAACATCAAGTACAAAAAAAGCGAGCTTCGGCTCGCTTTTTTCTTTCTGGACTTTTGGGTTCAAGCGCTTTAAATGGCAACGTGCTGTGGGGCATCCAGATTATGCAAGGCAGTCAGGATTTCATCGGCATGATTGCAGACAATCAGCTTGGCGCGGTGCTGCGGCGGCAGGAAGCCTTCGGCTACGGCATGGTCAAGCTGGGCAATCAGCGCATCATAGAAGCCATTGACGTTATACAGCATCATCGGTTTTTGATGCTGGTTCAATTGGCCCCAGGTGGCAATTTCCAGAATTTCTTCAAAGGTACCCAGTCCGCCCGGCAAGGCCACAAAGGCGCTGGCACGTTCGGCCATGAGGGCTTTACGCTCATGCATGCTGTGTACAATATGCAACTCGGTCAGACGATGATGGGCAATTTCATAATCCAGCATAAATTCCGGAATCACACCTACAGTTTCACCACCGTGATCAACCACGGCATCGGCGACCTGGCCCATTAAACCGATACTGGCGCCGCCATAGACCAGACCAAAGCCATTTTCCGCCAGACGGCGTGCCAGTGCCACGGCCTTTTCCTGATAGACCGGTTTATTTCCAGAACGTGAGCCGCAATATAAAGCAATTAAAGGTTGTGTTGTTTTAGGAGAAGGATGTTTTAAATTATCAGTCATTTTTACTACGCTATTCATGATTCTTGTTTCACCTTAACATGTTCTTTTTGTCTGCTCTAGCTTATGCAAAAAATATGACAAACAATGCCAGCGCCGTGCAGTGTGATTGCAAAGAATTGTTAAAGCATGCAGCACAACCGTGATCAGGCCAAAAAAAGAGTGATTCTGGCGCCAATCTTTTCTATACTGAAATCGTGTTTGACAACAATAGAACCGTCATGGGTAGTGGACACTATTGCACCATACAACAACAGCCGCTTTTAATCTCTTTTCTTTTCCCTTTCATTCCCCAGGTTTTGAAACAGCCGGCCTTGGCTGTCGCACAGCCAAAACGATACTCGTGGAGCATCGCCCATGATTTTTGAATGGATGTCTGATCCAGCCGCATGGGTGGGTTTGCTGACCCTGATTATTCTGGAAATTGTGCTGGGTATTGATAACCTGGTGTTTATTGCCATTCTGGCTGAAAAATTGCCGCCAGAACAGCGTAATGCCGCGCGGGTGGTCGGGCTGATTCTGGCTTTAGGCATGCGCCTGATTCTGCTGGCTTCAATTGCTTGGGTGGTCACCCTGACCAATCCGCTGTTCCATATTTTTGATCATCCGTTTTCGGGTCGTGATCTGATCTTGCTGTTTGGTGGGGTGTTCCTGCTGTTTAAAGGCACCATGGAGCTGCGTGAGCGTATTGAAGGCAAGCCGCAGCTGAAAGAAGAAAATCCGGTACACGCCACTTTCTGGATGGTGATTGTGCAGATTGTGGTGCTGGATGCGGTGTTCTCGCTCGACAGTGTGATTACCGCGGTCGGCATGGTCAAAGAGCTGTCGGTGATGATGATCGCGGTGACCATTGCCATCGGTATTATGCTTTGGGCCTCTAAACCGCTGATGGATTTTGTCAACAAACATCCAACTGTGGTGATTCTGTGCCTGTGCTTCCTGATGATGATCGGTTTCTCGCTGGTGGTGGAAGGTTTTGGTTATCACATTCCAAAAGGCTATTTATATGCCGCGATTGGTTTCTCGGTGATGATCGAGTTCCTGAACCAGGCCATGCGCAAAAATCAGGAAAAAATGGTCACCACCACCGACCTGCGTTATCGTACCGCTTCTGCGGTGATGCGGATGCTCGGCGGCAAACCGAACGGGCCGGAACCGGAGCATCCAAGTCCGGAAGAAGTGCTGGCGACACGTGCTTTTGCCGATGAAGTCTTTGCCGAAGAGAACAGCGTTTACCATACCGTGATGGTGCAGGGCGTACTCAGTCTGGCCGAGCGTCCGGTAAAATCGGTGATGACCCCGCGACCGGAACTGGAATGGCTGGATTTAGATGAAGACCAGGACAGCATTCAGGCCCAGCTGATGAATACCTCGCATTCACGTTTAATTGTGGTACATGGCGAGCTGGACAATATTGCCGGGGTGGTGCTGACCCATAAGGTTATGAATGAATTTATTGAAACCGGCGTACTGAATTTTGAAAAACATCTGCGCGAACCGGTGATTGTGCATGAAAATGCACAGGTGTTGATGGTGATGGAACAGCTGCGTCAGGCGCCGCTGCAAATGGCAATTGTACTGAATGAATATGGCTCGATTGAAGGTGTGGTCACCCCGATTGATGTACTGGAAGCCATTGCCGGTGAATTCCCGGATGAAGATACCCTCGACGCGGTTGCAGAAACCCTGGAAGATGGCAGCCTGATGCTGGATGGCTCGACTGATATCCGCCATGTCTCGTTATTGCTCGGTCGTGATCTGGTCAATGAGCTGGAAGAATATTCGACCCTGTCGGGTTATATCCTGTTCCATCTCGGCCGTTTGCCGGAAAATGGCCAACGTCTGCTGGCTGATGATCATATTTTTGAAGTGGTCACCATGGACGGGCATAAAATCGAGAAGGTGCATGTGCTGCCACAGCCGCCAGCCGAGTAGCACTCAGAATATTCCTGTTTTCCGATTCAGTTCCGTTAAAATAGCCTGCATTGTCAGGCTATTTTTTTGGAAAAAATTTATGTCAGAACAGCCTTGTCCTTGTGGCGCTGGGTTTTATCACAGTTGTTGCCAGCCTTTGCATTTAGGTCAGCAGCAGGCCCAAACTGCCGCTCAGCTAATGCGTTCACGCTATAGTGCCTTTGCCTTGCAGCAGATTGGTTATATTGTCAAAACCACCGCACTTGGTCAGCAGCAGGCTCTGGATGTGGCCGCTATTCGGGACTGGAGCAGCGCCAACCAGTGGTTAAAACTGGAAATCGTAAGTGCTCAGGAAAAGCTGGACAAAAGCCATGCCCAGGTCGAATTCAAGGCCTATTATCATGATGGCAACCAGCCGCAGATACATCATGAAGTATCGCATTTCGTCAAACATCAGGGTGCGTGGTATTTTCTTGATCCGACCACCGATCAGCAGATTACCATGAAACAGCCCTGTATCTGCGGTTCGGGCAAGAAATTTAAGCAATGTTGTGCACAATTTTTATAACATTTGCCGTATTTTCGCTTATGATAACGCGCATCAATTCCCCTAGTGAAAGAAGGGCAGTTCATGTTGCTGTTGGTCATTTATATTATTGCCATTACTGCAGAAGCAATGACAGGTGCATTGTCGGCAGGACGGCGAAGCATGGACTGGTTCGGGGTGACCCTGATTGCCTGTGTCACCGCACTGGGCGGCGGCTCGGTACGTGATGTATTGCTGGGCCATTATCCTTTAACCTGGGTCAAGCATCCGGAATATCTGGTGCTGACCTGCGCGGCAGCCTTTGTCACCATTTTAATTGCCAAATGGATGCGCCATCTGCGTTCCATCTTCCTGGTGCTGGATGCTTTGGGCCTGATTGGCTTTACCATTATTGGCTGCCAGATTGCGCTGGAAATGGGCCACGGTTTTGTGGTGTCGGCAGTGGCTGGTGTGCTGACCGGCGTCTCGGGCGGGATTCTGCGTGATATTCTGTGTAATGATGTGCCGCTGGTGTTCCGCCGTGAGCTGTATGCCAGTATCTCTTTTGTGTCGGTGATCTGCTATTGGGTCTGTATTGAAATTGGCCTGTCGCTAGAACTAACCGTTATCGCCACGCTGATTTTTGGTTTTACCTTACGTTTAATTGCGATCTATTTTGGTCTGGAAATGCCAAAATTCATTTATAAGGATGATGATGAGCAGTCGGCCTCATCCAAAGATGCCTCCTAGCCACAAATCTCCTATAAATTAAACGGCATGACCGCTATCCAGATAGCGGTCATTGTCTTTAAAATCAAAGCTGATTGCTGTTGTCATAACAATAACCAGGCGCGCCATCCGCGTTTTCCTCTCCACCCTGTCAGAGCGTTTATTATGGATCTAGTTTCTCGTGTACAACGCTTACCGATTGGTAAGTTCCACTATACCTTGCTATGGGTTATCGGACTGGGCTGGATGTTTGATGCCATGGATACCGGTTTAATCTCCTTTATTCTGGCCAAAATGGCGGAAGACTGGCAAATGAGCCCGGCAGAAAAAGGCTGGGTGGTGTCAATTGGTTTTGTTGGCATGGCCATTGGTGCGGTGTTCTCCGGCGGGTTGGCCGACCGGATTGGGCGTAAAACCGTATTTGCCACGACCCTGGTGATTTATAGCCTGGCCACAGCGGCCTGTGCCTTTGCCCCAAATTTAAGCTGGTTACTGTTTTTCCGTTTTATTGTCGGTTTAGGGCTGGGCGGGCAGTTGCCGGTTGCGGTGACTTTGGTCAGTGAATATATTCCGGCGCATGTGCGGGGCCGCTTTATTGTGCTACTGGAAAGCTTCTGGGGGCTGGGCTGGCTCTGTGCGGCGCTGGTGTCTTATTTTGTGATTCCGACCTTTGACTGGCATATGGCCTTTTTAATTGGTGGTTTGCCGGCGCTCTATGCCTGGGTCATCTGGAAAAAAGTACCGGAATCGGTGCCGTATTTGATTAACCGCGGCCGGGTCGAAGAAGCGCACAAACTAGTACAAAGTCTGGAACGCCGCTGCGGTGTCGAGGTGATTGAACAGCTGGAAGTGAAGCCGGTGGCCGCCAAACAGAATATTTCTTTTGCCCAGCTGTGGTCGGGGCCATTTGCGCGTCGTACCCTCATGCTGTGGCTGATCTGGTTCGGCATTGTCTATTCCTATTATGGCATTTTTACCTGGCTGCCAAGTCTGCTGGTCAAGGAAGGCTATACTATTGTGCAGTCCTTTGAATATGTGCTGATCATGATTCTGGCGCAGTTGCCGGGTTATATTGCGGCGGCCTGGCTGGTAGAAAAACTTGGCCGCAAAGCCACACTGGCCGGCTTTATTGGGCTGTGTGCGGTATCAGCCTACTTCTTTGGACAGGCCAGCAGCGTCGGCATGATCGTGTTCTGGGGTTGCCTGATGTCCTTCTTTAACCTAGGCGCCTGGGGTGTGCTGTATACCTATACGCCGGAACAGTATCCAACCAATATCCGTGCCTTTGGTTCCGGCTGGGCTTCGGCGGTGGGCCGTATGGGCGGTATTGTTGCGCCTTTGGTGGTGACCCAGATGATGGTGATGCACAACGGCTTTAGCTATGTATTTATGATGTTTACCGCGGTGCTGCTGGCCGTGGCACTGGTGATTGTGCTGCTGGGTGAGGAAACCCGCGGCAAGACCCTGGAGTCGATTGGTTTATAAGCAGCCGCTTATACAGATAATTCAAGAAGCGCTGGCTATTGTACCGGCGCATCTTTTTTATTTCTGGAATATGTTTTTCAACGTGCAGTCAGGCTTGTGCATTTTTCAGTTGATTGACGCACCTAAAATGGATATTTTTACGCCATAAGACATAAATTGTCGCAGAGTGTGATCGGCTACCCTTGTGCTGGCCGCGGCTGCGGCATAGCATAAGAACGTCAAAACTATAACGCATTAATTTAGGATTACAGGTTGTTATGACAAGCCTCGCGCATCATGCGACAGAAAACCGTTCCGTAGCAGAATTTACTGAACAAGCATATCTCAGCTATGCCATGTACGTGATTATGGACCGTGCATTGCCTCATATCAGCGATGGCCTGAAACCGGTACAGCGCCGTATCGTCTATGCCATGAGCGAGCTGGGTCTCAAGCCAAGCAGTAAACCAAAGAAATCTGCACGTACGGTCGGTGATGTGCTGGGTAAGTACCATCCGCATGGTGACTCGGCCTGTTATGAAGCGATGGTGCTAATGGCGCAGCCGTTTAGCTATCGTTATCCATTTATTGAAGGGCAGGGCAACTGGGGTTCACCGGATGATCCAAAATCCTTTGCCGCAATGCGTTATACCGAAGCCAAATTATCCGCATATAGTGACCTGTTACTGTCTGAACTCGGTCAGGGCACCTGCGACTGGCAGGACAACTTTGATGGTTCCCTAAAAGAGCCAGTGACCTTGCCGGCACGGGTTCCAAATATCCTGCTCAATGGCACCACCGGCATTGCCGTGGGTATGGCCACCGATATTCCGCCGCACAACTTGCGTGAAATCATTAAAGGCACCATCGCCCTGATCCGTAATCCGAATTTAAGCGATAGCAAGGTTGCAGAATATATTCCTGGCCCGGATTTACCGACCCGGGCTGAAGTAATTACCCCGCCAGATGAACTGTTAAAGATTCAGACCACTGGACGCGGCAGTTATCGCATGCGTGCGGTGTATACCATTGAAAAAAATGAAATTGTTATCAGTGATTTACCGTATCAGGTCTCTGGCTCAAAAGTCATTACCCAGATTGCTGACCAGATGCAGGCCAAAAAGCTACCACTGGTGACCGATGTACGGGATGAGTCGGACCATAAAAATCCGACCCGTCTGGTGATTGTGCTGCGTTCCAACCGGATTGATGCCGATGCAGTGATGAGCCATCTGTTTGCAACCACCGATCTGGAATCGAGCTATCGGGTCAACATGAACATGATTGGTGCCGATGGTCGTCCACAGGTGAAATCGATTCGCCAGATTTTATTGGAATGGATCGAGATTCGTAAACATACCGTCACACGCCGCCTGCAATATCATCTGAACAAGATTGAAAAACGCCTGCATATTCTGGCCGGCTTGCTGATTGCCTATTTAGACATTGATACCGTGATCCGCATTATCCGCGAAGAAGATCATCCCAAAGCAGAGCTGATGGCGCACTTTGGTATTGATGAGATTCAGGCTGAAGCCATTTTGGAACTCAAGTTGCGCCATCTGGCCCGACTGGAAGAAATGGAAATCCGTCGCGAACAGGAAGAACTCGAGGCCAAAGCTGCCACAATTCGTGAACAGTTGGCCAATCCGGAATCATTAAAAAACCTGATTATTACGGAGTTAAAAGACGACGCCAAAAAGTTTGGTGATGACCGCCGTTCACCAATCGTGCAGCGCGCTGAAGCCACTGCCATTAATGAACAGGACATGCTGCCGGCTGATCCGGTAACCGTGGTGCTGTCTGAAGCTGGCTGGATTCGCTGTGCCAAAGGCCATGATGTCGATGCCGAAAACCTGAATTTCCGCGCTGGTGACCAGTATTTAAGTCACGCCCAAGGCAAATCCAACCAGCGTGCCTATGTGCTGGATGACACTGGACGCAGTTATGGTGTGGCCATTAACAGCCTGCCATCGGCGCGTGGTTTGGGTGAACCGCTCAGTTCACGTTTATCACCGGCCAGCGGGGTCGGCTTTAAACAGGTGTTTGTGGCAGAAGATCAGGCTGAAATTCTGGTCATGAGCAGCAAAGGTTATGGCTTTAAAACCCAAGCCAAACAGCTGGATACCAATGCCAAAGCCGGTAAGGCTTTCCTGAGCCTGTCTGAAGGCGCCAGCGTGATGAATCTGCAAACTATTGAGCAGTTCAGTCATGTTGCGCTACTCAGTTCTGCCGGCCGTTTACTGATTGTTGATCTGGCAGAATTACCGGTGCTGAACAAAGGTAAAGGTAATAAATTGATACAACTTGAACCGAAAGATCAGATTGTATCCATGACAATGCTAAATTTAGATGAAATAATTCAAGTGTTTGCAGGACAACAGCAGTTAAAATTAAAAGGTGATGACTTGCAGAAGTATATCGGTAAGAGAGGAACTAAGGGACAGCTTTTACCACGGGGATATCAAAAAGCAAATAAACTGTTGATTCAGAGATAAGACTAGCGTTGTTTACATAAAATACGTTATATATGAATCGAATTCGTGAAAATGGATCCACTGCTGTACATAAACAAGCCAAAAAATGAAGTGCGGCAGTGTATAAAACAGTTGAATACTAAGGATTACTGATTGGAGAGATTGGCATTATGGAAAAAATTTGGTTTGAAGAATACCGAAAGACAGGGATTCCAGAAACTGTAGAGTTGCCACCGGAGAATACGTCACTGGTTGATATCTTTGAACGTAATTTCCAGAAGTTTGGTTCACGTGATGCCTTTATCTTTATGGATAAAGTGCTGACCTTTGCTGAACTGGAAGAAGCAAGCCGTAAATTTGCAAGCTATTTGCAAGGTCTGGGCTTGGCCAAAGGCACACGTGTTGCAGTGATGATGCCAAACGTTCTTCAATATCCAGTGGTGGCATTGGGTGTATTCCGTGCCGGTCTGGTGCTGGTGAATGTAAACCCGCTGTATACCTCACGTGAACTTGAGCATCAGTTAAATGACTCTGGCGCAGAAGTGCTGGTGATTATTGAAAACTTCGCTTCTGTATATCAGGCGATTCTGGGTAAAACCCCAGTCAAGCACGTCGTGGTTGCCTCTGTGGGTGACATGCTAGGCACCTTAAAAGGTACGTTGGTGAACTTTGTCTTACGTTCAGTGCGTAAACAGATTCCGGCGTGGGACCTTCCGGGTCATGTCAAGTTTAATGCGGCCATGTCGAAAGCCAATGTCAGCAACTACAAGCGTCCAAGCCTGACTCTAAGCGATACGGCAGTACTGCAATATACCGGTGGTACGACAGGGGTATCTAAAGGTGCAGAACTGACCCACCGTAACCTAGTGGCAAACATGCTGCAATGCGATGGTATTTTCCAAAGTAAATTTGGTGCGCAAGATGGCGCGCCAGATGACCGTATTTTCTGTGCATTGCCGCTGTATCACATTTTTGCATTTATGGTGTGCGCGCTTTACGGGATGTATAAAGGTCAGGCAAACGTATTGATTCCAAACCCGCGTGACTTACCTGCGGTAATGAAAGAATTACGCAAATATCAACCAACTTTCTTCCCTGCGGTGAACACCTTATTCAATGCACTTGTGAACAATGAAGAGTTTAAACAGCTTGATCACAGCCGATTGAAAATGGCGATGGGCGGCGGTATGGCTGTATTACCATCTACAGCGGAAGCCTGGAAAAAAGTGACTGGCACCAACATCATTGAGGGTTACGGTTTATCTGAAACTTCACCGGTGGCTACCGCGAACCCGCCAGCGTCTGAAGAATTCAGCGGTACGATTGGTATTCCATTGCCATTAACTGAAGTGGCAATTCTGGATGATGCCGGCAATGAAGTAGCATTGGGCGAGCAGGGTGAAATTTCAATCCGTGGTCCACAAGTCATGAAAGGCTATTGGAACCGTCCAGATGAAACCGACAAAGTGATGATTAATGGTTTCTTCCGTACAGGTGACATTGGTGTTATGGATTCACGAGGCTATGTGAAGATTGTTGACCGTAAGAAAGACATGATTTTGGTATCTGGCTTTAACGTTTATCCTTCTGAAATTGAAGAAGTCGTGGCGAAACATCCAAAAGTACTGGAAGTGGCTGCAATTGGTGTACCAGATGAAAAATCAGGTGAAGTGCCAAAACTGTTCGTTGTGAAGAAAGATCCTTCATTGACGACTGAAGAAGTTCTGGCCTTTGCCAAAGAAAACCTGACCGGTTATAAACGCCCACGTTATGTTGAATTTATGGATGAATTACCGAAATCTAACGTAGGTAAAATCCTGCGTAAAGACCTACGTAAGACTGCATAAATTCTGCAATAAAAAAAGCGCCTAAGGGCGCTTTTTTTAATTCTCTTTTTTCATTAGCCAGCGGTCGAAGTAAGGACGTCCAACCCCCATCACCCCGAGGAAAATAAACATCGAGCCAAACTGACGGCTAAAACCGGAGGAATGGAAGCTGCCATAACTTAAAATATTATCAATCAGGCAATACACCAGAATTACGGTCACCCAGTGCCATAAAGGTAGACGTTTAATTCCCACAGCATACAGGGCCACCCACAGCACCACAAAGGTAAACAGGGTCGACCAGATATTCAGGTTGGAACAGATGACCGTTAATAAAAAGGCCACAATGGGAATCACAATTTTTAAGGCCCGATCGACTTGCAGCTGATGCTGGCGCTGTTTTTCAAGTACATCGAACATTTCTTTTTGATCAGGATTGACCATCATGAATCCTACACAATGAATAAAAACACCCTATTTAACAAAATTTATGCTTAAAACACCATGCTATGATAAAGTTTTGAAGAATTCCGACGAGAAAAAATAGATGCAAAGTATTAGTGGAATCGTCTATCTGATTCTAATCGCCTGCCTGTTGCCTTATTTATTTGCAGTAATTGCAAAAATGGCTGGCGGCTTTAAATCTGAAGATAATCAAAATCCACGTTCTTTTTTAGCCAATACTACCGGTCTGGCGGCGCGTGCCAATGCTGCCCAGCAAAACAGCTTTGAAAGTCTGCCGCTGTTTATTGCCGCCATTTTACTGGCCGAATATATGGTGATTCCGCAGTTTATTATTATGACCTTTGGCATTGCCTATCTGGTGTTTCGTCTGCTGTACGGGCTGTGTTATCTGGCCAACTGGGCGACGTTGCGCTCGATTATCTGGTTATTATCGTTACTTTGCCCGATCTGTTTATTGCTGCTGGTGATTAAACTGACCGCGTGATTGCACAGCAAAATATCTATTTTTATGTCATGAATGTATAATCGCGAAGTCATTAATAGCCGAAACCCGTTATAATTGACGCGGTTTAAAAAATTTAATTTGTGAAAGAGTGATGCCATGAGCTACAGCAATATCCCAGCGGGTAAAGATGCGCCAAATGATATCTATGTAATCATTGAAATTCCTGCCAATGCAGCGCCAATCAAATACGAAATTGATAAAGATTCTGATGCGTTATTTGTAGACCGTTTCATGGGTACTGCAATGTTCTACCCAGCAAACTACGGTTATGTACCAAATACTTTGTCTGAAGATGGTGACCCATTAGACGTATTGGTGGTAACACCACATCCGGTTGAACCAGGTTCAGTAATTCGTTGCCGCCCGGTCGGTAAATTGAACATGGAAGATGACGGTGGTATTGATGCGAAACTGATCGCGGTACCGCACGACAAATTGACTCCAATTTACAAAGACGTGAAAGAATATACCGATCTTCCACCGTTACTGATTCAACAGGTTGAACACTTCTTTGCTCACTATAAAGATTTAGAGCCAGGCAAATGGGTGAAATTGACCGGTTGGGAAGGCGCAGACGTTGCCAAAGCTGAAGTATTAAAAGCGATTGAAGCTGCAAAATAATACGGCTTTTTCCCCCTCACTGATCTGTCTTGTTTAGTGAGGACGTCATAAAAAAACCTGCACAGTGTGCAGGTTTTTTTGATTTAGACCATCGTCAGGAAATTAGAATAATTTCACTGGGATGTCTAGGAATAAACGCCATTCATTGGTGTCACCAATGTAGTTATTTTGGTAGTCATCACTTGCACGGTAGTAAGAATGACGTACACGTAAGCTGGCATCTTTAGCAAAGCCAGATTGAACGGTGTATTTCACCTGGTTAAAGAATTCACGTTCTTGTGCATCATCAGTTAATAACATTGAACGGTCGGTAGCTGTTGGTACATCAATATCCCAACCATATACAAAGGCTGATGTCCAAGTTAAACCAGGAACATTCATTGCAGCAAAGTCATAAGTGTATTGGAGTTGTACAGATTTCTCATCGTTACCAATGAAATCAGACAGGTAGGAGTTTGGCATATAAATGGTTTGGCCACCATCTGCAACACCTACACCTAGGTTATAGTCATAACCTGTATTACCTGTATTTTGCTGGTATGCCACCATAATATTGTGTGGACCAGTATTATAGGTGGTTGAAAGTGCCCAAATACTGTTGCTTAAGTTATTAAAGTCATTTGAAGTATGCGAGTAAGTGCGAGCAGTGCCGTCTGCCTTTGCATCCCAATCAGTGTGGTAACCGCTAAAATCAAAGGTCAGGCTGCTTTGGTTTGCCAATGGATGCTTATAGTTAACATTGGCATAGTGACGCTCTAAACGGTCTTTATTGTCTACACCAAAATACGCTGTATTCAGCTGATCATTCACCTGATAACGTGCACCCCACACAATGGCACGATCTAAATCATTTTGATCGGTGGCAATCTGGTCAGAGAACTGGTTTTTGGTAAATTTACCGGCAGTTAATTCCAGGCCATTAATTTCACGGCTCGTGGCTAAAACACCAGTGAAATATTCTGGAACTAAACGCGCCGTATTGCTGGCCAATACCGGCAGGTCTAGAACTTGGGTACCGTAACGTACTTCAGTATTGGAAATACGTGCTTTGACATTGACACCACCACGAGCCCATTGGTCATATGGTTCGCCATTGTTGTCATGTGGAATCATGTTATTGCCAGCGTTGTTATTGCTGCCCAGTTTAAATGACCAGTCGCCTACGGCACCGACACCCACGCCTACAGTGCCTTGGGTATAACCAGATTCAAGTTGAACAATTGCGGTTTGTGCATAAGAGCTTTGATCTTTTACACCGTTAGTTTTGTCACGGTGAATAAAACCAGTACGGAATAATACCGAACCTTCTGCACCTTCAACAAAACCTTTAGCTTCGCTTTGCTCGCTGGCAACAGCTGTAGAAATTAAAGCAGCTTGTACCAGGACTGCTAATGTTAATTTTTTCGCGTTTAGCATTGGGAGAGAGCCTCATCCAGAATGTTATGTTTCAATTTGTTTAAAAAGAACCCAGAAATCGGAAGAATTTTATAGGGAATTTGTAAAAAAGATACCGTTTTATCCATTTTTCTTTGAGAAAAATGCAAACGCTAGCGTATACAGTTTCAATCCTTGCTCTTGTAAAACACCCTTCCTGGGTCATATTGCAGAAAATTTGCTTCTCAAAACAGGAAGGCAATTTTCGCGCTTTAATGTACTGTGTTTATACTTTTTATTCAAAAAATAATTTGTGATTATGCGGTTTTAGACAGTGTGAAGATGTGGGAAATTTGGCACTTTACAGGGATTAAAACGTACATACAAGATTTATCTCGCTGAATTTTTTATGCATTTCGTTGAAGCTATGATCAGAACATCCTCGTGAATCAGTGCATTCTAGTAGAATACAAGATTGCACTTTTTTTAAGCAGTAAAAAGGCTTTTGCATGATTAAGCGACTCAAAATAGCGCATGATGTAAGCAAATATAAATGATCTGGTTTATCTCCCAACGCAGTGAAATGATCCGCACATCAGTAGGATTGAAAAAGTATTATTCTATTTTTAAATTTTAATCTCATAATTAAATTATAGATAAAACAAATATTTGATATTAATTTAGAGAAAATCAAAATCATTTTTCGTGAGCAAATGCCCGTGTTGGCATGGGGATTGCTATCTCCTGTGTGAGTGAAACAAGTACACAAAAGCATTGAAATATGCAGCAGGGGATCAAATAATGAAATTTTCTATCAAAACACTTTCACTGGCGCTTGTTGCCGTAACTGCCAGCTTCAGCGTGGCTGCAGCAGAAGACTCTTCGGCATCTGCTTTATCGTTTAGCGGTACTGCAGCGCTGACTTCAGATTACCGTTTTCGTGGTCTGACCCAAACCTTTAATGATCCTGCAGTACAGGCCGGTTTCGCACTGTCACATGCATCTGGTGTATATGCCGGGGTGTGGGGCTCGAATGTCGATTTCGGCGGTACGGCCCATTTAGAGCTGGACCCATATATCGGTTATGCCACAACCTTAGATGGATTTGCGAGCAAGCCATTACTGGATGTGGGCTTATGGTACTACGCTTATCCAAGTGAAAGTGATTTAAACTGGTTAGAAGCCTATGCAAAACTTGGCTTTAATGATGTGCTGGTCAAAGATGCCAGCTTGCTCACCGCAGTGAACTACAGCAATGACTTTTTAGGCGCAGATTTAGATGCCTGGTATTTCAATGCTACCTATAGCGTGCCTTTTGGTGCGACCGGTTTTGGTGGAGTGGCGGCTTTAGGCTATACCGTGGCAGATGAAGAGATTTTTGGTGATGATGACAGCTATGTGGACTGGAAATTGGGCGTAACTTATGCCTTTGCCGGTGTTGAAGGCTTAACTGCAGAACTGGCTGCGGTGGGTTCAGATATTGACTATGGTCCAGGCACACCCGATGCGGTTGAACGTGGCGTAGAAACAGGCGCAGTCGTGACATTGACCAAGGCATTCTAATTTAAGGCTTCACATTGAAAAAATAGCCCATTTGAAATGGGCTATTTTTTTAGCTTGTTTTTAATGATGCGTTTTATGGGCTGGACTGCGCCCGATAAGACAGCGCTTCCGATAAATGAGCAGTTTGAATCTCGCTACTTTCGGCCAAATCGGCAATACTGCGCGCCACTCTTAAGACCCGATGATAGGCGCGAGCCGACAGGTTTAAGCGCTGCTGGGCCAGATCCATCATGTTCTGTGCTGGTGTGGCTAAGGCAGCAAACTGTTCCAGCTGTTTTGGACTTAAGTTCATATTCAGCATACCTTGGCGTTGCATTTGCCGTTCATAGGCCTGAATCACCCGCTGGCGAACCGTATCTGAGTTTTCCACCGCAGTTTTATCATGTAACTCATGGGCCTGTAATGGTGGTACATCAATATGCAAATCAATCCGGTCCAGGAGTGGGCCAGAAATCCGGTTCTGGTAGCGTTTAATACTTTCTGCGGAACATTGGCAGCGAATATCCTGATTAAATGCATAGCCACACGGGCAGGGGTTCATCGCGGCAATCAGCTGGAAACTGGCCGGAAAGGTAATCTGCCGCGATGCCCGGGAAATTACAATTTCCTTGGATTCCAAGGGCTGCCGCAATACTTCCAGCACTTTACGGTCAAACTCCGGCAGTTCATCTAAAAACAGCACACCTAAATGGGCCAGGGTAATTTCGCCCGGTTTTGGATGTGAGCCACCACCGACCAGCGCAATCGCTGAAGCGGTATGATGCGGGGCGCGAAATGGCCGCTGTCCAAAGCGATGCGGGGTATTGGCAATTGAATAAATACTGGCAACTTCAAGATTTTCCTGCATATTCAGGGGCGGCAAAATACTGGCCAGACGTGAGGCCAAGAGAGTCTTGCCTGTACCGGGTGGACCTTTAAAGAGCAAGGAATGGCCACCGGCAGCGGCAATTTCCAGGGCACGCCGAGGTCGCAGCTGTCCTTTGACATCCGCCAGGTCAAAAGCATAGCGTTCCAAGCGGGTTTCCGAGCTTGCTGCAAAAGGCTGTAGGGGCGCAGCCTGCGCCAGATGCTCACAGACCTGTTTCAGATGACTGGCCGCAAACACCTGAAAGTCGGGCAATTGTGCGGCTTCCTGTGCATTGGGTTCCGGTAATACCAGTTGATGGCCGGCCGCCTGACAGGCAATGGCAATACTTAAAGTGCCGGTGACCGGGCGTAACTGGCCATCCAGCGCCAGTTCACCAATAAATTCCAGGTTTTCTGCGGCCTGTTCGGGCAATTGTCCGGAAGCAATCAGAATGCCTAAGGCAATCGGTAAATCCAGACGCGAACCATCTTTGGGCAAATCGGCCGGAGCCAGATTAATGGTCAAACGTTTGGTGGGAAACTGAAAACCACTGTTAATAATGGCCGAGCGGACCCGGTCTTTACTTTCACGGACCGCGGCTTCGGCCAGACCGACAATGGTTAAGGAGGGCAGACCCTGACTTAAATGGACTTCAACTTCAATAGATGGGGCATTCAGTCCAAGCAGACCCCGCGTATAAATTTTGGCAAAAGACATTGTTGTTATGTTCCGTTTTGGTGCGTTATTTTTGGTCGTTATGCGTCTTTTGTTGCACTAAGAAGGTGCTTATTCTTTGTTCAAAATCTTTTGTTCGAGTGCTTCTACCTGCTGCAGCAGTTCATTTAAACGAAGATTGGCATTATTCAGTGCAGTGCGCTGACGGTCCAGCTCTTCTTTGGACACCAGATCCATTTTGCTGACGGCTTCGCTTAGCAGGGCACGCAGGTTATGTTCTAAGTCTTTTTTCGGTTGATCGACCTGTTCTAAGATGGCCTGTAATAAGGTTTCTATCATCATAAATTCCATTCCAGTGGACTGAAAAGCGCAGTGTAGCATTGCTCTGGCCCAGACTATAGTGTTTCAGATGAAATATGGTTTTATTCGATGCCGGAGATCGTAAATCTCTACAGAAAAATGTTTATTTTTTGAAGATTGGTGCATGAGAAAGGTATAAAATAAGATATAAATAAATCACATGCCGTAACTTCTAATTTCCCCCGACCTTAGGAGTTTTGGCATGAAATTTGAACATAAAACCTTACTGGTGAAATAAGCCGAAGGAAAACACACATGAAGCTCGTAACTGCAATTGTAAAACCCTTTAAATTAGATGACGTGCGTGAAGCACTGTCAGAAATTGGTGTTCAAGGGATCACTGTCACTGAAGTCAAAGGCTTCGGTCGTCAGAAAGGTCACACTGAACTGTATCGTGGCGCAGAATATGTTGTTGATTTTCTACCAAAAGTGAAAATCGAAATCGCCATTAGTGATGAGATGGTGGATTCAGTGATTGAATCAATCACCCGTGTAGCAAGCACCGGCAAAATCGGTGACGGTAAAATTTTTGTGACGAATCTGGAACAGGTCATCCGTATTCGTACAGGTGAAACAGGTGCAGATGCTGTTTAAGTAATTGGCACGAAGTTTGCTGAGTACCTAATAACTCACAAAAACTAGGTTGGGGGATACGAATGAAAAAAATGCTACTTGCGCTCGGCCTGTCCGGCGCGCTTTTGGGTGGTTCTGTTACTTGGGCTGAAGAAGCCGTAACAGCGCCAACTCCTTCAGAACAAATCACAGTAAATGATACTGTGGAACCTGCGCTTATTGAATCAAGCGATATCATCACTACAGAAACTGCTTTACCTGAAGTGGCAGCGGCTGAAGAAGAAGCCGTGTTAGACACTGGTGATACCGCTTGGATTCTGGTCTCAACAGCACTTGTCCTACTCATGACCATTCCGGGCTTGGCCCTGTTCTATGGCGGTATGGTGCGCAAGAAAAACGTCCTCAGCACCATGGCGCACAGTTTTGTTGCGGCCGCAGTGGTCAGTCTGGTCTGGGTAATTATTGGCTATACCTTGGCCTTTGGCGAAGGCAATGCCTTTATTGGCAGCTTGGACAAGTTCATGCTGGCCGGTATTACCACCGATGCCTTGAGTGGCACCATTCCTGAAATTCTGTTTGTGATCTTCCAGATGACCTTTGCGATTATTACCGTGGCCATTATTAGCGGTTCGATTGCAGAGAGGATGAAATTTGGGGCCTTTGTTGCGTTCATTGCCATCTGGGTGGTGGTGGTCTATGCACCTATTACCCACTGGGTCTGGGGTGGCGGCTGGTTAGGCAATGATGGCGCGCTGGATTTCGCTGGTGGTACCGTGGTACACATTAACTCTGGTGTGGCTGGTCTGGTGGCTGCCTATATGCTGGGCAAACGTATGGGCTTGGGCCGTGAATCGATGGCACCGCACAACCTGACCTTAACTGTGGTGGGTGCAAGCTTGCTGTGGGTAGGCTGGTTTGGTTTCAATGGTGGTTCTGCGCTGGGCGCCAATGGTTCAGCAGGTTATGCTTTAGTGGTGACTCAAGTTGCCGCAGCTGCAGCCGCACTGGCCTGGTTAGTGACTGAAAAAGTGGTCCGTGGTAAAGCCTCTGTATTAGGCGGTGCTTCAGGTGCCGTGGCTGGTCTGGTGGTCATTACCCCGGCAGCAGGTTTTGTCACCGTCGGTGGTGCCTTAGCCATGGGTCTGATTGGTGGCGTGGTCTGCTTCTGGGGGATTACTGCACTGAAACGTGCCCTGAAAGCCGATGACTCTTTAGATGCCTTTGGCCTGCATGGCGTGGGTGGTATTGTAGGTGCAATTTTAACCGCCTTCTTTGCCAGCGAATTCATTATGGGCGATGCGGCACCTGCCAGCCTGATGGGTCAGCTGTGGGTGCAAGTGGAAGGTGTGATTGCCACCATTGTGTACTCTGCAGTATTAACCTTCATCATCCTGAAAGTGATTGATCTGGTAATTGGTATCCGTGTTGAATCTGATGATGAACGCATGGGTCTGGATTTAAGCCAGCATGGTGAACGGGTTGAATAATCTTTCAGCAGCATAATCAATATATTGTGTAAAACAGCCCAAAAGGGCTGTTTTTTTTCTATATATTGCGTAAAACTCTACAAAATCCTGTTTTTTTGCTACACTCTCAAATCAACTGGATTTGTTCAATTAAACCACTATGCATTGTCCATTTTGCAACGCCGCAGACAGTAAAGTGATTGATTCACGGCTGGCAGCTGAAGGCTGTCAAATTCGCCGACGTCGTGAATGTATTAGCTGTGGTGAACGTTTTACCACCTTTGAAAGTTATGAAGTGGTGATGCCACGCGTCATTAAATCGGACGGTAAAAATGAGCCCTTTGATGAAGCCAAACTGCGCCGTTCATTGATGCATGCCTTGCAAAAACGTCCCGTGACTCAGGAACAGATTGAAACGGTACTCAGTGATATCCAGCTGCAAATCCGCCGTCTGGGCGAACGTGATGTTAAATCACGCACCATCGGGGAAATTGTCATGCAGTCTTTATTCTCGCTGGATCATGTGGCCTATGTGCGTTTTGCTTCGGTGTATCAGGACTTTCAGGATGTGGAAGCCTTCCGCCGTCAAATTGAACAAATGCAGCAACGTGAATACTAAGCTCAACGCGCAAGAGTGGTGACATGTCCGAGTTAACTCAAGACCAAATCTGGATGCAGCGTGCCATTGAACTGGCACGACTCGGACAGTACTCGACCAAACCGAATCCGAATGTGGGCTGTGTGCTGGTTAAAGATGGACAGCTGGTGGGTGAGGGCTATCATCCGCGTGCCGGACAGCCACATGCCGAAGTATTTGCCTTACGTGATGCCGGCGATGCCGCCCGCGGTGCAACCGCTTACGTGACTCTGGAACCTTGTGCGCATTATGGACGTACCCCGCCTTGTGCCAAAGGTCTGGTCGAAGCCGGTGTGGCCAGAGTGGTAGTGGCCTGTCCTGATCCGAATCCGCTGGTGGCTGGTAAAGGCGTGCAGATTCTGCGCGATGCCGGAATTCAGGTGGAGGTAGGCGTGCTGGAACAGCAGGCGCATCAGCTGAATCTGGGCTTTTTAAAAGCCATGGCCACGGGTCAGCCTTATGTCCGCTTAAAAGTGGCGTCAAGTCTGGATGGCCGTACTGCCATGGCCTCCGGTGAATCGAAATGGATTACCGGCAATCCGGCCCGTCTGGATGTGCAGCACTGGCGCGCAATTTCAGCAGTGGTGATTACCGGGATTGAAACCGTACTGGCCGATGACTGTCAGCTCAATGTCCGCCAGCTGGCGATACATCAGGACATCAGCAGCATTGTCCAGCCGAAACGGCTGGTGCTGGATCGTCAGGGACGCTTGCCCTTAACCGCCAAAATGCTCGAGCAGCCGGACAGTGTGATGGTGATGGGTCCGTATCGGGCCGAGCTGGAAGCGCTGGGCGTGATCCAGCTCGAGGTTCAGCCTTTGGATCAACTACTTCGAACTTTGGTGCAGCAGTATCAGCTGTATGATGTGCTGATTGAAGCCGGTGCAACATTATCGACCGCCTTTTTACAGCAGCAATTGGTCGACGAAGTGATCAGTTATGTGGCTCCGACCCTGTTAGGCCGGTCTGCACGTGCCATGTTTCAGGCAGAATTTGAGCGTATGGCACAACAACTTCGATTTAAACTTTGCGACGTCACTCAATTCGGTGATGATGTGCGCTTAAGGTTAACCCCTTCTCAAGAGACGTTATGAATTCAGAGTCTACGGTTTATCACAAACGTCGTCACGCCGCACGTACGACAGATGAATATCTTTTCCATCAGCTGGTTCCTTATCTGGGGAATAAACGTCGTCTGTTACATCTGATTCTGGAAGCGCTGGAGCAGACCGGCACCCTGAACAAAGGCGGCCGCGCCCCGATCTTCGCTGACTTTTTTGCCGGTTCAGGCGTGGTTTCACGTCTGGCCCGACAAAATGGCTATCGGGTAATTGCCAATGACTGGGAACCGTATAGCCATGCGCTGAATCATGCGATTTTGGCTTGTGTGGAAGCACCGGCGTTTAAAGAGCTGGGCGGTTATCAGAAAGCGATTGATTATTTAAACCGTTTGCCAGAAGTCAAAGGCTGGGTCACGCATAACCTGTGCCCACGCAATGATGAAATTTATGATCCGACCCGCGACCGTTTATTCTTTAAACGCCGTAACGGGATGCGTATTGATGCCATCCGCCAGCAGATTGCCACCTGGCAGGCGCAAGGCGCGATTGATGATGTCGAGATGAGTGCGCTGCTGGCGCCTTTGCTGTATTCGGCCAGTTTTGTCAGCAACACCTCCGGGGTCTTTAAAAGTTTCCATCATGGCTGGGGCGGTAAAACCCAGACTGCACTGGAACGGATTGAATCTTTACTGTGGTTAACTCCAAGCCGCTTCTGTGAAATTGGTGATCCGAAACGTCCGGCTGCCGAAATGTGGTGTGTTGATGCCCAGCATCTGGCCAACCAGATGAGCGGTTTTGAAGTGGATGTGGCGTATTTAGATCCGCCGTATAACCAGCATGCCTATAGCAGTAACTATCATGTGTTAAATGCCTTAACCTTATGGGATCAGGTCGATTTACCAACCCCGGATACCAAAGGCTTTAAGAGCGGCATTGACCGTGCTTGGCGCAAAGAGCGTCCGAGTCCGTATAACTCGTCCAAGCACGCCAAAGAAGCGTATGAGAAACTGTTAGAAACCATTAATGCACGTTATATCCTGACCAGTTACTCCACCGATGGCAATATCAGTGCAGTGGATTTGTTGCAGGCCAATTTAAAACGTGGCCGGGTCAGCCTGTTAACCCAGGATGTACCGCGTTACCGGGTCAGCAAGCAGCGTCAGTCTGAACGCGCACGGGTACTGGAATTTATTGTGATTACCGATACCCATGCCAAGTCTGGCCCGCCAATCCGGCAGTTGCTGGGGCAGTTGCATCACTTTGCCGAGCTGGGCGGGGTCGATACCAGTGGTGTCAGCACCCAACTGGCCTTGTGGTAAGCACTAGAGACAATAAGAGAAAAGACTATGTTTACAGGAATTATTGAAAGCGTGGGCAAAGTGGACAGCCTGCAAAGTGTCGGTGGTGATGTCCGCCTGCGTATTCAAACCGATCTGGATATGTCCGATGTGCATCTGGGGGATTCGATTGCCACCAACGGCATCTGCCTGACCGTGATTGAGTGGGGCGATAACTGGTACGCGGCCGATGTGTCACGGGAAAGTTTAAACCGGACTACCTTAGGTAACTGGAAAGTTGGCCAGCCGGTGAATGTGGAAAAAGCCATGTTACCGACCACCCGTTTTGGCGGGCATATTGTTAGTGGCCATGTCGATGCGGTCGGTGAAATTACCTTGGTGCGTGAAGATGCGCGTTCTTTATATTTCGAAGTGACTGCACCGGCTGAAATTGCCAAATATCTGGCCGAAAAAGGTTCGGTGACTGTAGATGGCATCAGCCTGACCATTAACCATTTACGTGGCAGTGTAATCAGCCTGAACCTGATTCCGCATACCGCAGAGCGTACCAATATTGGTACCTGGAAAACTGGCAGCAAAGTCAATCTGGAAGTGGATGTTTTGGCGCGTTATATCGAGCGTTTACTGCTCGGTGAAAAAGCCGCAGAAACCACGGCACAGTCAAAAATCAGCATGGACTTTCTGGCCGAAAATGGTTTCTTAAAATAAGTCCTGACGCTGCTGTACAGAACAGTCTGATTGAAAAAATTAGACTGTTTTTTTATTTTTAGCGATAATTCAGGCTGCGCGAAACAGAGTAACTTACGTTGGTTAAGTGTAGATGATTGATTTTTTGCTAAATTTTGAACAGTGGCTGCCTGTGTTGCTCAACAACTATGGGGTCTGGATTTATGCAATTTTATTTTTAATTATCTTTGCGGAAACCGGTTCGGTATTTATGTTTTTCCTGCCGGGAGACAGTCTGCTGATTGCCATTGGCGCCTTATGTTCAACCACCGATGTGGTGCATTTACACTATATGGCGATTTTACTGTGCCTGGCCTCTATTCTTGGCTATAGCGTGAATTACTATACCGGCAAGGTCTTGGGGCTGAAGTTTTTTAATGACCATTCGCGTTATTTCAAACCGGAATATATCGTCAAAACCAACCGCTATTTTATGAAGCATGGCGGTAAAACCATTCTCATTGCACGGTTTATTCCTTTTGTCCGTTCTTTTGCACCGTTTGCTGCCGGTTCCGGACATATGCCCATCGCCAGCTTTACGGCCTATAACATTGCCGGTGGCATTATCTGGATTGTGTCTTTATTGGCCATCGGTTACGGTCTGGGCAATATCCTGTCGTGGCTGGGTCATATTTTTTAATATAAACAGTGTTGAAAAACCGCACGTACAAAAAAGCCCACGCGGGGTGGACTTTTATCTTGCGGGGAGAAATTCGCTGACCTTAGTGCTTGATCACTGTGACAGAGGTACCGCCTAAACGTGGACTGGCTTCGGCAACCGGTGCTAAAGAAAATGTACCTTTTTCAGCTTCTTTGGTCAGGTAAATATAAAGCGACTGGAAATCTGCACGGCTGATTAATAAATCCTGAGCAGTAATATGCCATTGTTCACCACTATGCAGATGGTCAATTTTGCTCGATATTTGTGTCAAGATACCCATTTTAAACCCTAATTATAAAAATAATTTTTACTTTAAAAGGCAGCAGTACTGCTGTTTAAAGTATGACTATCTTGTGACAAAAATATTTCACTTTCATGACGCTTGGGCGAGAAATTCTGCCTCACACCCGATTGATCTTTCAGATGGGCCGGTTTAAATCTGCATTTACTGACACCGTACCGGGTTTTTCACGCCAGAAGGCCGACATTTAGGCCTCTTTGGAAAATTGGGAATGTTTTAAAATATATTCAATTTCTTCCTGGGCAGCGGCTTGTAGCTGGCTGCGGAACTGTTGTACTGCTTCTTCAATCCGGGTTTCGGCTTCCAGTTCCAGACGTACCCGGACACTGTCGAGTTCCGACAGAATCTGTTCATCGGCAATACGCACGCCTTTGGCAAAATTGAAACTACCATTTTCCGGATTTTTTTGATAACGCGCAGTGTAGTCCAGAATCTCCTGATCCAGCTGGGTGCGTAAACTGGCCAGGGTTTCGGTCTGCGCGGCAAACTGTTGCAGTTCATCCTGATACAGAGCCTGCGCATACGCGGCCTGATCGGCGCGTTGTTGGGCCAGACGTTGCTCCAGCATCTGCTGGCGGCGAATACGCGCTTCTTCAATTAACTGGATTTTCAGTTCGGCATAGGCCTGATCAATTTTCTGAAAGGACTGTTGCTGTTGCTGCTGATCGTACTCTACCCAGCGTTTGAGGTCGCTGTCCGGTTGCAGCACCTCGCTAATCCGATGCAGGTCATCAATAAAGGTCTGACGCACAGCTTCAGGCGCAGTTAACCAGCGCTGTTTAAAATCTGGACCAACATTTAATGCCACGCTGCATCTCCTTTGGGGTGGTTCTATAATTTGTGGGTTTGCGGCTCAATACCTAAACGACGATATTGTTTATATTTTTCCCGACCAAGCTGTTTGGCGGTTTCATGATTTTCAATGATTTCGATAATGTGACTAAATTTGGCGAACTGTTCAAGAGCCTGTTCGTTAAAATTAAACACAATCCAATCATTTTCAGTTGGCAACTGCGCTGAAATACAGACCTGGGCCGTAGGCTCATCAATACCATGTGGAATAAAACTGCTGGCATCAAAGCTCCACAGCCGTTCATCCAGCGCCTGTTGCAATGCCGGGTCTGCGCTATACAGCCAGATGCGCTGTGGTTCACGCAGGATTTTCCGGCATAAACGGCAAGTGCTGTCCACTTGCCGTTCAGGACTTTTTTCAAACAGATAAAAGCTGACTTTAGCCATGCTGCTCTGCACGGTTGGCCAGGAATTGCATCAGTAGCGGTACCGGACGGCCTGTTGCACCTTTATGGGTTCCTGAATTCCAGGCAGTGCCGGCAATATCCAGATGCGCCCAGCGATAGTCACGAGTAAAGCGTTGCAGGAAGCAGGCTGCAGTCACAGAACCGGCTTTTGGACCACCAATATTGCCAATATCGGCAAAAGGTGAATCTAATTGTTCCTGATAGTCATCAATCACCGGCATACGCCATACGCGGTCAAAACTCTGCTGGCCGGCCTGGGTCAGTTCCTGTGCCAGTTCATCATCTGGTGTGAACAGACCGGTTAACACCGAACCGAGCGCAATCACACAGGCACCGGTCAGGGTCGCCACGTCAATGACCAGTGCCGGGTTAAAACGCTGGATATAGGTCAGCGCATCACACAGCACCAGACGGCCTTCGGCATCGGTGTTCAGGATTTCGACAGTCTGACCGCTCATGGTGGTGACAATATCGCCCGGACGGGTGGCTTTACCCGATGGCATATTTTCAGCTGCCGCAATGGCTGCCACCACATGAATCGGCAAGCGTGATTCACACAGCGCACGCACGGTCCCCAAGACTGAGGCTGCACCGCACATATCGAATTTCATTTCGTCCATGCCAGCACCCGGTTTCAGGGAAATACCGCCGGTATCAAAGGTAATACCCTTACCGACCAGTACAATAGGTGCCTGCTCAAGATTGGCCTTGTATTCCAGGGTAATCATGCGGCCCGGACGCTCGGAACCCTTGCTGACCGCAAGGAACGCACCCATGCCCAGGTCAGCCATATGCTGTTCATTCAGCACGGTTACTTTGAGTAAATCCGGGAATTCTTCTGCCAGTGCCAGTGCCTGATCAGCCAGATATTCCGGGAAGCAGATGTTCCCCGGACGGTTGCCTAAATCGCGGGCAAAATTCTGACCAGTATGTACCGCTTCAATAAATTTCAGCTGATGGGCAGTTAACGGGCTTTGTGTGGCAATCAATTGAATCTGCTCTAATACAAATTCATTCTTTTTGGTTTTAAATTCATCAAAACCGTAGGCGGCCTGGGTCAGGCTCAAGGCAAAAATATAATGCAGTTCTTGTGGCAGGACTGATAGATCTACCGCAATACTGCTAAATTTCTTCTGTGCGGTTTTTACAATAGTTTGCGCCAGTTTGGCCAGTTTAGCCGGCTGTAATTCGCTGCTTGAACCAAGGCCAATCAGCTGGCTGAATGCCGGCAAGTTGTCCTGTGCTGTCAGGCTTAAGCTTTCATTAAAGCCGGATTTAAATTGTACGGCCTGGGTGATGCTATCTAAATTTTTGATTTTATAGTGATCTGCGGTTGTACGAAGGGTATTGGCATCGACCAGAATAAATAAAGCAGCTGCGGTGACATTGTCTTGGTATGTCGGATGAATCGTCAGTTTCATATGCGTTATATAGGCCTTTTAAAATTTTAAAACCATTAAACCATTGAAACATTTTCATGAATAGAGTTTCAATGTGAAACAACAGTATAGGTTTTATATTTTCAACATTCGGGTAAACTATCGCTAGTTTTATTCCCTCGTTTTCTGGAAGCATTAATTTGATTATTCGGCGTTATCTGGTCAAGCAAGTTGTGTCGACATCCTTGGTTGTGATTGCCTTATTGACCTTGATCATGATGGGTGGCCGGCTGATCAAGTATTTTGGCGTCGCCGCGCAGGGGCGTCTGGATGCGGGGATTCTGTTTAGCATTATTGGCTACCGTCTGCCGGAATTTTTAACCCTGATTTTGCCACTGGGCTTTTTTATTGGCCTGATGCTGGTGTTTGGCCGGCTTTATGTCGACCATGAAATGGCAGTATTAAACGGCAGCGGTGTCAGTCGTAACCAACTGGCACGTTTATTAGTCCCGATGACGGTGGTATTTCTGGCGGTGCAGGCCATGCTGATGGTTTGGGCAGCACCGTGGGGGATTCGCCAGTTTGAAGAATTGACCACCAATCAGGCGGTCCGTACCGGTTTCGATCTGGTGCGGCCAAAAGAGTTTATTTCTTCGGGGCCCTATACCATTTATGCCGGCGACCTGTCAGAAGACCGGCGTAATCTGAAAGATATTTTCTTCTACCAGCGTGCTGACCGTCCGGGCAAACCGGATATCATGATTCTGGCCAAAGAGGCGACCCGGATTGAACTGTCCAATGATCCGGCCAATGTGGTCGATCTGGTCGAAGGGCGCCGTTATGAAATTTATCCGGATCGTCCGCAGTATTCTCAGGCTGAATTTGCCAGCTATCGTTTGCGTCTGGAAAGTGATCAGGAAGCCAAATTCCAGAGCACCGAAGTGGAAGCCCTGCCAATCGGGCAATTGTGGGATAACCGTCAGGACCCGGTGGTGGCCAGTGAGCTGGGCTGGCGCATCTTCGTACCGTTTTCAATTCTGGTGGCGCTGCTGCTGGCGGTGGCTTTATCAGAAGTCAGTCCGCGTCAGGGACGTTATTTAAAACTGTTTCCGGCCCTGCTGATTTTTGCCAGCCTGATTGTGGCGCTAATGGCGGTCAAAACCCGGATCAGTAAAGAAGAAATGGGTATCTGGGCCTATCCGCTGGTGCTGATGGTCTATGCCATTGCGGCGGCGCTGTTCTCGCGTAAACAGAAACTGGCACCCAAAATCAAGAAACAGATTCAGCGAGTGAGGTCTTAATATGTTCGCACGTCGTATAGTGGCCAAGCATGTGACCAAAACGACCGCACTGGCGATGTTGGGGGCAACCGCGGTGTTGTCCGGCTTACAGGTATTATTTACCTATCTGGGTGAACTCGGTTCCCTAAAAGAAGGCTATGGCGCGCTGGATGCCTTATGGCATGTGCTCTGGGGTGCGCCCGGTTATCTGTATGAAATTCTCCCGATTGCCGCATTAATTGGCGCGGTGCTGGGCCTGGGCACGCTGGCTTCAAACAGTGAGTTGATTGTGATGCGTGCCGCTGGTATCAGCCTGTGGCGGATTGTCGGCTGGGTGGTGCGTTCGGCGCTTATTCTGGTGGTGCTGTCTTTTGCCTTAAGTGAATGGGTGATTCCCTATACCAACGAGCGCGCAGAAAGCGTCAAGAAATATCGCAGCGTGGCTGAACTCGGTGAAGTCAAAGGCTACTGGACCCGCGAAGGGCAGCGCTTTATTTATATTGACTATGCCAACTCGCAGGGCACACTGAAGAATATTCAGGTCATCGACTTCGATGATAACTTCCGCTTACGCGGTACCTTAAATGCCGAACAGGGCCAGTTTGTCGAAGATGGCGCCTGGTCACTGCAAAACAGCCGCCAAATGGACATTCTGCCAGAGGGCAATGCTATTGCTGATCAGCAGGCCACGCAGCCTTTATCGCTGGCCTTGCAACCAAAATATGTACACATGGTCACCATCGACCCGGAAGATTTATCACCCAGTCAGCTGGTCAGTTTCATGAGCTATATGCATGAGTACAGTCAGGTGCCGAAAAGCTATCAGCTGGCTTTCTGGCAAAAAGTTGGTTCTCCATTTGCCCTGATTGCGCTGGTGCTGATTGCCTGTTCCTTTATTTTTGGACCGCTGCGCCAGCAGTCGATGGGTTTCCGTCTGGTGATTGCCTTGTTTGTCGGCCTGGGCTTCTTCTATTTACAGGATTTCCTCGGTTATGCCAGCCTGATTTATGCGCCATCTCCGGCCTGGTTTGTGTTTATCCCGATTATTCTGATGTTTGTGGTGGGTGGTTATCTGCTGCAACGCGCCCGATAAGCCGGCAATTGAACAAAACGATAGTGTGGCACGGTTGAAACCATCAGCCGTGCATGGTGTCCGAACTGAAAATTCGGTAAGATATGCGATTAATTTGTAGACTAAAAGAGTGTGAACTATGACGGATGCAACTGCAGGCAAAATCCCTCACGTACTGGTCATTATGGATGGTATTGGGCATCGTGAAGCTGTTGAGGACAATGCGTTCCTGGCGGCACAACGTCCAAATTTGACCGCTATGCAGGAAAAGCATCCGCATGGGTTGATTTCAGGTTCAGGTGAAGATGTGGGCCTGCCAGATGGTCAGATGGGTAACTCCGAAGTGGGCCATATGAACCTGGGTGCCGGCCGTGTGCTATATCAGGACTTTACCCGCATTACCAAAGATATCCGTACCGGTGCTTTCTTTGAACATGAAGTGCTGGTCGATGCAGTCGAGAAAGCCAAAGCTGCGGGCGGTGCCGTGCACTTAATGGGCCTGCTGTCGGAAGGTGGTGTGCACTCACATGAAGACCATATTGTGGCAATGGCGGAGCTGGCGCTGAAACGTGGTGCAACTGTTTATTTACACGCATTTCTGGATGGCCGTGATACTCCGCCAAAAAGTGCGCAGCCCTCTTTGCAAAAACTGGATGCCCTGTTTGCCCAATATCCAGGCCAAGGCCGGATTGCCAGCATGATCGGCCGTTATTTTGCCATGGACCGCGACAATCGTTGGGATCGTGTAGAACAGGCTTATCGTCTGTTAACAGAAGGTGAAGCAGTCCGTACTGCAGCAACCGCCGTAGCTGGTCTGGACGCAGCTTATGCAGCCGATGAAAGCGATGAATTTGTTAAAGCTACCCGTATTGGTGAGGTTGCGGCAATTCAGGATGGCGACAGCGTGGTGTTCATGAACTTCCGTGCAGACCGTGCCCGTGAACTGACCAAAGCCTTTGTGGAAACCGACTTTGCCGGTTTTGAGCGTAAAGTGGTGCCGCAGCTGGCCAAGTTTGTGATGCTGACCCGTTACCAGGCCACCATTGATGCACCTGTGGCTTATATGCCAGAAGCATTAAAAAACTCGCTCGGTGAATACCTGTCAGACCTGGGTAAAACCCAGCTGCGTATTGCCGAAACCGAAAAATATGCACACGTGACCTTCTTCTTTAGTGGCGGCCGTGAAGATGAATATCCGGGCGAAAAGCGCATTCTGATTCCATCACCAAATGTAGCAACTTATGATCTCAAGCCAGAAATGAGCGCGTATGAAGTGACAGATGAGCTGGTGGCAGCGATCAATTCAGGTGAATATGACTTGTTGGTGGTCAACTATGCCAATGGCGATATGGTGGGTCATACCGGTGTGTTTGATGCAGCGGTGAAAGCGGTAGAAGCAGTGGATACCTGTCTGGGCCGTGTGTATGAAGCTGTAATGGCCAAGCAGGGTCATATGCTGATTACTGCCGACCATGGTAATGTCGAGCAGATGCAGGACTATGACAGTGGTCAGGTCCATACCCAGCATACTACCGAGCTGGTGCCGTTTATTTATGCCGGCCCGACCCAGGCGGTGATTGCAGAGGGTGGTGTTCTGGCCGATGTGGCACCGACTTTACTGAGTCTGATGCAACTGCCAATTCCTGCAGAAATGCAAGGGCGTAATTTAATTACCCTGACTCCATAAACTGCCAACAGATAGGTGAAAGGATGGTTCCACACTGGAAACGCATGCTTGTTGCAACAACATTGATGATGTGTGTGAACCTGCCTGTCTGGGCGGCAGAAGATCAAGATCCGCTGGCACTAGAAGAAACCACTGAGCAGGACTATGTGGAAGTGCCGGTCGAATCGATCCAGCAGTTTGTCAAAATTTATGGGCTGGTCAAAGCCAATTATGTCACGGAAAAAAGTGACGAAGCTTTGTTTGCTCAAGCCATTCAAGGTCTGGTTTCCGGACTGGACCAGTATTCGCGTTATCTGAATGCCGAAGATTACCGTGCCTTGGTGCAATATACCGAAGGTGATCTGGCCTCGGTCGATTTTAATTTACGTTACGATGCCCAGCAGCATCAATGGCAGATCCACAATTTAAGACCCGATGCCGACTCGGCCAAACAAGGCCTGCGTAATGGTATTTCGGTCTTTAAAATCGACAATCAGGAACTGCAAAAGCTCAATCAGGATCAGGTCAATGCCTTGTTGATGGGCGCGGTTGGCTCCAATATCACCTTGCAACTGACCGCAAGCGCGCAGCCGATTCGTCTGGTACGCAACAGAAAAGTCGAAACCGATATTCAGGCGCAGATGCTGAGTAATCAGGTACTACTGATTAAAGTCAAAGTCTTCCAGCAAGATACTGCCAATGAAATCAAGGAACTGATCGAACAGTACAGCACACCACGGCTAAAGGCGGTACTGTTTGACCTGCGCAATAATCCGGGTGGTTTACTGTCCTCGGCGGTTGAATCAGCCGATCTGTTCTTGAATCAGGGCGTAATTGTTTCTACCAAAAGCCGCGCTGAAGGCGACCAGCAATTTCAGGCTTTACCGAGTTTTGAATTCCAGAATCTAAAGGTCGGTGTGCTGATTAACCAGCGTTCGGCCTCGGCTGCAGAAGTGTTTACTGCCGCCTTAAAAGATCATGGCCGTGCCTGGGTGATTGGTGAAAAAAGTTATGGCAAAGGGGTGGTACAGAAGCTGTTTCCGCTGTCAGATGGCACCGCCTTACAAATGACGGTTTCTCACTATTACACCCCGCAAGGCAAAATGATTGAAGGGGTCGGGATTGAACCGAACCAGCGCTATGCACTGCAACAGGATATGAAAGAAGACAATTATCTGGACCATGTTGCAGAGCTACTGTTAAGTCATAAATAGGCGCAGGGTTCGCACCTTATTCATCGGTATCCAGTCCGAATTTCTTTAGTCGATAACGCAGGGAACGAAACGACATCCCCAGTTTTTTCGCAGCCAGGGTCCGGTTCCAATGGGTCAGATTCAGTGCATTCAGCAAAATCTCTTTTTCGATTTTCTCCAGAAACAGCTCCAGTCCTTCTTCCGGCAGTTTACGCGGAGCAGCGGGCAGGGCATCAGCTGTAACCGGTGTTGCCGGGTCAGCTTCTGGCTCGGCCAGCGGTGCCATTTTGCGTAAGGGTGCGGTCTGCAGATGTGGCAGATCAATCACATCATCATCACTCAAGGTCATGGCGCGTTCAATGATATTGCGTAGCTCACGCACATTACCCGGATAATACTGTTCCAGCAAAAACTGCTGGGCACGTTCTGACAGGGTTTTGCTGTGTATATCCCATTCCTGGGCAATTTTCTGAATAAAATGCTGGGCCAGCAATAAAATATCCTGACCGCGCTCACGTAGCGGTGGCAGCACAATATCCATTACATGAATCCGGAAGAACAGATCCTGACGGAACCGGCCTTGCTGGACTAACGCTTCCAGGTCCTGATGGCTGGCACTAATAATCCGGAAATCAACATCAATTTCCGTATCGGAACCGACCGGACGAATCCGTTTTTCCTGCACCGCGCGCAGCAGTTTTACCTGCATATTGAGCGGCAGTTCGGCAATTTCATCCAGAAACAGGCTACCGCCGTGTGCTGACTGAATCAGGCCCTGTTTGTCCTGCGCTGCACCGGTAAAGCTGCCTTTTTTATGGCCGAAGAATTCGCTTTCCATCAAATCGCCCGGAATCGCGCCACAGTTGATGGCAATAAAAGGCCCGTCACTGCGGTTGCTGAGGCGATGCACCAGATTGGCCACTACTTCTTTCCCGGTGCCTGATTCACCGCTAATAAACACCGGTGCCTGCGAGCGGGCAATTTTTTTCAGGGTGGTGCGCAGTTGCTGAATCGGTAGAGATTGCCCGATCAGCATCCGCTGTTCCAGCTGGTCTGCTTCCTGACTATGTGCTTTAAACAGCGGCTGATTCAGTGCTTTTTCCAGTAATTGTTCGAGGTGTTTCTGGTTAATCGGTTTGCTGACAAAATCAAAGGCCCCGGCTTTGAGTGCGGCAATGGCAATTTCCATATTGCCATAGGCCGTCAGCACCGCAACCGGCAGCTGCGGAAAATGCTGGGCAATCAGCTCGACCAGTTGCAGGCCATTGCCATCAGGTAAATTCAGATCGGTGATGCAGGCGTCATAGTGATGACTGGACAGCAGCTGACGTGCTTGCTCCAGCCGGTGTGCCACGTGTGTTTGAATCCCCATGCGCGCCAATGTCATTTGCATGAGCGTGCATAAATCTTCCTCGTCATCGACGAAGAGAACGAGTGGTTGTTCCACTAAACTTCCCCAAAAAACTATTTATTTACGTCAACAGGTGAGCATTCAATCCTGAAACATGCTCCTTGTTTTTGTTCTACATAGCGCAACTTGGCCCGATTGGCCTCGCAGAAACTATGTGATAAGTATAATCCTAAACCAGTTCCACTAATTTCGGTACTAAAAAATGGTTGAAACAGGTAGCGAATATCATGTGAAGCCACGCCGCTGCCATAATCTTTGACATCCATATAGATCGTGTCCTGCTGGCGATAAAGTTGCAGTTCAATCGGATGATCCGGCGCATTGTGGCGCTGGGCATTACGGATCAGGTTAATCAGCACCTGACGCAGCTGGGATTCATCAAACAGAATTTGCAGAGGTTCGGGCTGGCTGACCTGAATCTGGCTGGCCAGATCGGCCAGATCATCCTGGATCAGCTGCGGAATAAAACGCACCAGATCAATCTGCACCGGTGTGGTTTCCTTATTTTTCACCATGCTCAGGGTGTCATCAATGATCTTGTCAATGCGCTGCGACTGCTTGTCGATCATCTGGCTCAGCATCTGCTGCTGATCGGGATCGCTGCCGGCCAGCAAGCGATTGGCCTGGACAATGGCCGCCAGCGGATTACGGATTTCATGGGCAATACTGGCTGAAAGCTGGCCCAGTGCTGCCAGTTTCAGTTGCTGCACACGCTGGTTGATTTGCCGTGCATCCTGCAGCACCAGCAAGGTTAAGGTCTGCTGCGGCACCACCAGCTTTTGTACCTGAATCTGGATCAGGAAATGACTGAGCTGCGATTCAAACTGGAATTTTTCGCCGTTAGAGAGCTGGTCAAACTGCAATAATTGAAACAGGTCGGGCTGTACTTTATACAGTGGATATTTGTCGAAAGCATACAGCGGATTAATACCCAGCAAATGGCAGGCGGCCGGATTACTGACCATAATATGGCAGTTTTCATCCAGCACCAGATAGCCCATATCGGTCTGTTCCAGAATATAGCGGTTAATATTCTTTAGCCGGTTCAGTTCCAGTGATTGGGAAAAGTTCAGGTGCTCCAGAATCTGGAAACGGCGGACGGCAATCTGGCCAAAACGGTAAATAATAAAAAACAGGAACGAGAGCAGGGCACTTTGCCCGATGCGATCCAGAGAGGAAAAATCCAGTAATGTGCCAACAAAATGCTGATAGGTGACACAAATCATTGCCACCAGAGTAATGAACAGCGCCTTGCTTTTTTCCAGCAATAACGTCGCGGCGAAAATCGCAATCACAAACAGCAGGCTTAAATGCAGGCTCGGTCCATCCAGCGCAAAGGTCAGGCTGCTGAGCACCAGTACATCAACACTGAAAATCAGCGTGAGTTGTAGCGGAATCCTGTGCCGGACATAGCGAAAATACAGCAGCTGGGCACAGCTAAAAATAAAATACAGCACCAGACTGGCGGCATACAGCCGTGGATGCTGATAATCATGATTGAGAGTTTGAGTGGTGAGTAAATAAATCAGCAGCAAACAGAAGGCAATTATCAGCCGATACGCCCCGTACCATAGCCCGAGATGGTACTGGTTCAGTTCAGCTTGCGTACGGCGGATATCCATGAGGCTTAAACCGCTTAAGGTTTAATTAATCCGTAGCGAATGGCCAGATGGGTCAGTTTGACATCACTGTCGATATTCAGTTTTTCAAAAATACGGTAGCGATAGGTGTTTACGGTTTTCACGCTGACGAACAGCTTGTCAGCAATTTCCTGCGCGCTAATACAGTTCACCACCATCATTGCCACCTGCATTTCACGTTCCGACAGGCTGTCGAACGGTGATTGCTGGGTGTCTGACAGGTAGGAACTGGCCAGTTGCTCGGCAATATCGGCACTAAAATATTTACCGCCCTGCATGACTTTTTTAATGGCACGCACCATTTCCGAGACAGGTGCACCTTTGGTGATATAGCCTTTGGCACCGGCTTTGAGTAATAAAGAAGGATAGGGTTCTTCGGCCAGACCACTGACCGCCAATACCTTGGTTTCCGGGGCAGTCTGTAATAAACGGCGCGTGGTTTCCACCCCGCCAATGCCCGGCATGTTCACGTCAAGCAGGACCACATTGGGATGATGCTGGCGCACCAGATTAATGGCTTCTTCCCCAGATTCAGCTTGTCCAATGACCTGAACATCGGTGTGGTCTTCGAGCATACGGCAGATGCCGGTACGAACCAATTCATGATCATCTACCACTAAAACTGTGATCACCTAGACTCTCCCTCTCACTAAAATCATCTTTTTTGTTACATATAGCAAAATTAGCTTGCAATCAACCGACAAAATTGGCCATCCTATTCTTAACCTAAAGTGAAAAATTCTGCACAATGTCGGAGGCTAAAATTGGTTCCGTGCTGTGTTGTAAATGTAAGGCATATTTGAGGTAATACGCAAATGTATCTTACCTCCCTGAGTTGAGTAAGCAATAGTGAAAAATTCTAAGAAGTTATTAATGCATGTGCTGGGAGCATCGGTTTTGCTCGGCATGAGTTCAGTCAGTACTGCTGAAATCGTCATGAACCCTTCCTCGGGGAGTAACGCCCAGGCAACGCTAAGCTGGTCATCTGAAGAGGCCAATCAGCTGCTGAATGGCGATGTGATGACCACCGCCACGACTTCTGTGACCGAGCAGGTGGTGGAACCGTCACCACAAGGCTCAACCAAAATTACCACCACGGTACGCAGTTCCAGCACACCGGCGCCCGCCAGCACGGTCAGTAGAACCAGCCCGATTCTGGATACTGCATCCTATAGCAACCAGCCCACTGTGAACGCACGTGCCGCACTGGTGATGGATGCCAATACCGGTGAAGTGCTGTACAGTAAAAATACCAATACCGCGTTGCCGATTGCTTCAATTACCAAAGTGATGACTGCGGTAGTGACGGCGGATGCGCGTTTAAATATGTCTGAGCAAATTACCTTGCAGCAGATTGATTTTGCCGGTGCAGCAGGCAAGAACTCGAGTTCGACCCTGCGTGTGGGCGACAAGATGAACCGTGCTGAAGCCTTATTATTTGCCTTAATGAAATCAGAAAACCCGGCCGCAGCAGCGCTGGCGCGTACCTATCCAGGTGGACGCAGCGCGTTCGTGGCCGCCATGAACAACAAAGCGCGTGAGCTGGGCATGCATTCGACCCGCTTTACCGAATCGACCGGTTTGGACCCACGCAATGTATCATCGGCGCGTGATTTAGGTATTCTGGTCAGTACCGCGTCACAATATGGCCTGATTCGCCAGTTTTCGACCACGCCAAGCTATGACTTTAACCTGGGTTATCGGGTGCTGAAATCGAACAATACCAATTCGCTGGTGCGTAATGGTGGCTGGAATATTAACCTGTCTAAAACCGGCTTTATTAATGAAGCAGGGCGTTGTCTGGTGATGCACACCACTTTAAATTCACGTCCGGCGGTGGTGATTATTTTAGGGGCCAGCAATACCCAGGCGCGTAATAACGATGCCACCCGTTTAATGTCCTGGACCAGCCAGTTACCAAAACGGATTTAAGCTGAACTGTTCTGTGCGAAATCGTGCAGAACTTCAAACCTCAGCCATAAAAAAATCCCTGCATGAGCAGGGATTTTTGTTTCAAACCGGAATTATTGATCCATGTTTGAAAGGATAGAATCACGAACCTGATCCATGGTAGCGTCAATCGACAGCATCACCGCATCCTGGCACTGTTTCATTGCAGTGTCTGGGTCTTTCAGACCGTTACCAGTAACAGTACATACAATTACTGAACCTTCTGCAATTTTACCGGCTTTAATGTCACGCATCGCGCCGCCAATGGATGCTGCAGATGCAGGCTCAACAAACACGCCTTCGTACATGGACAGCATGCGCTGAGCTTCCAGAATTTCTGCATCGGTCAGTTCATCGAACCAGCCTTGTGAATCACGAACTACAGCTTTGGCATGGTTCCAGCTTTGCGGGTTACCAATACGGATTGCAGTGGCTACAGTTTCCGGGTTTTCAACTGGCGCACCACGTAAGAATGGCGCAGCGCCAGAGGCTTGATAACCGACCATAACTGGTAAACCTTCCGGTTTTGGACCAGTAAAGGCATCCGTTGCCGCATCATACACCACTTGTTCAAACTGGTCTGCAGGCTGGTTAGCCACAGCTTCGGTATAACCCATCCAGTGTGCAGTAATATTGCCCGCGTTACCAACTGGCAGGCAGTGGTAGTCTGGGGCACGGCCGAGTTCATCCACGATTTCGTAGGCAATGGTCTTTTGACCTTGCAGACGGTACGGGTTGATCGAGTTTACGATGGTTACAGGAGCCTGATCGGCCACTTCTTTCACCAGACGCATACCATCGTCAAAGTTACCGCGAATCTGCATGGTGATGGCACCGTACATCATGGCCTGTGCCATTTTACCCATGGCAATTTTGCCTTCAGGAATCAAGACAAACGCTTTGATACCAGCACGCGCTGCATAGGCTGCTGCCGCTGCAGAAGTGTTACCGGTAGAGGCGCAGATAATGGCTTTTGAACCTTCTTCAACCGCTTTGGTTACGGCCATGGTCATACCACGGTCTTTAAATGAACCTGTCGGGTTTAAGCCTTCATACTTCACATAAATTTCAACGTTCTTGCCAATAATACGTGGAATGTTCTCAAGCTTGATTAGCGGGGTATTCCCTTCACCGAGAGAGATTGCACGTGTAGTTGCAGACACTGGTAAACGGTCACGATAACGGTCAACTAAACCAGTATAACGATTGGCATTCGACATGATGATGTTCCAATTGTGTGTAGAGCTTGGCAAGGGGAAATATTCCCCTTGACCCGATTAATTATCAAGCGATTCTAAACGAATTCGTACAATTTCGCCATGAATCACAGGCAAAGCTTGAATTTGTTGTAACGCTTCATCCATTTTTGATTCCTGAACTGGGTCAGTTAGAATCACGATAGGGATAAGGTCTTTTAAGCGAGATTGCTGCATGATGGCATCAATACTGATACCGGCACGGCTTAAAATAGTGGTGACATCGGCCAGTACACCGGTCTGGTCTTCGGCATTAATGCGAATATAGTAACCCGTGGTCATCTGTTCACGGCTTAAAATTGGCAGGTCAGTTAAGGCTTCGAAGGCCAGTTGCGGAATTGTACCTGCGCCATCTTCGGTATAGGAGATGTCACGGACAATATCGACCACGTCAGCAACCACTGCTGAAGCGGTTGGGCCTGCACCGGCACCGGCGCCATAATACAGGGTTGGACCGACTGCATTGGCCTGCACCAGCACCGCATTTTTCACGCCATTCACATTGGCAATCAGTTCTTCTTCAGGAATCAGGGTTGGATGCACACGTAGTTCAATGCCGGCATCGGTACGGCGTGCAATTCCTAAATGCTTGATACGGAAACCTAAATCTTCGGCATATTTGACATCTTGCGCGGTAATTTTGCTAATGCCTTCGGTATACACCTTGTCAAATTGCAGCGGAATACCAAATGCACATGAGGCCAGAATGGTCAGCTTGTGCGCTGCATCAATGCCTTCAACGTCGAAGGTTGGATCGGCTTCGGCATAACCCAGCTCTTGCGCTTCTTTCAGCACATCGGCAAAGGCACGGCCTTTTTCACGCATTTCGCTTAAGATGAAGTTACCGGTACCGTTAATGATACCCGCCAGCCATTCAATCTTGTTCGCGGCCAGACCTTCACGAATCACCTTGATGATTGGAATACCACCAGCTACCGCAGCTTCATAAGCGATCTGAACGGCATGATCATCCGCGGCTTTAAACAGTTCGTTGCCGTGTTCAGCCAGCAAGGCCTTGTTTGCGGTGACAATATGTTTGCCGTGTTTCATCGCTTCCATAATGACTTCATATGCAGGATGAATCCCGCCCATGACTTCAACCACGACATCTACATCCGGTTGACGCACGATATCCAGCAGATCCGAGCTTTGTTTGACCGTTTCTGGCAGGTTCAGGTCTGGACGCGGACGACGGGTGCCGACATAGGTAATTTCAATTTCACGACCGGTGCGACGTTTAATCTCAGCAGCATTTTCTTTTAATAGTTTAAGGGCACCACCACCCACAGTACCAAGACCGAGGATTGCCAGACGAACTGGTTTCACGTCACACTCCATATTTAATCAATTTTAAGCGAGCTTAGATCATAGCTAAAAAAAGCTGAAGACTCTAGCGTAGAAATCACTTTCTCTTGATCTATAAAAAACAGTAATTTAACCCATTAAAATTAGTTATTTAAACGCTTCAGCAATTCGCTTGGCGACAGATAACCACCAAGGTAAACCCCATCTGCACTATAGATTGCCGGTGTACCGTTCACCCCAATATTCAGACCCAGCTGATAGTGTTCACGTACTGGCGTTTTGCAGCTGGCGGCAGGCAGTTCAGCACCGGCAATGGCCTGATCAAAAGCCGCATGGCGGTCTTGGCTACACCAGACGCTTTCCATGGCCGGAATAAACTGTTCACCACGTGGCCAGGCAATATAGCGCACTTCAATGCCTTTGCTGTTCAGCTCATCCATATGTTCATGCAGCTTGTGGCAGTATGGACAGCTGACATCGGTAAACACATAAATGACGTGTTTGGTTTCGCCCTTGGCTTTATAGATCAGCAGATCCTGCTCTTTCAGGCTGGCAAAAATCTGTTTATTGGTGCCGGCTTGCAGGCTCTCACCGACGTTATGTAGCTGTTTGTCGCCTAAACGGATCACATCGCCCTGGAAAATGTATTTGCCATCGCTGGTGGCATAGACCGCAGACATGCCTTCCAGGCTGACCCAGTACAGATTGGGAACTTCCGTGGTTTTAACTTCCGTGATTTTGGCCTGAATGCCAGCAGTTTTAAAATGCTGTTCCAGGGTTTTGACCAGACGCTGCTGGGCATTACGTTCAGAAAGGGTAGAGGCTTCCCCGGTTGCCGGTGCACTGGCCGTAAGCGTGGTTTGTTTTTTCTCATCATTATTGCTCGAGCATGCCGTCAGGCCCAGGCCTGCAGCAAGTGTCATGGCCATTACAATTTTCGCGCGGGTAAATGTCATTGCTAACCCTTTTCTTATCGATATAAAAACAAGGAGGCTAGCATAACAAAAAAAAATGACCGATCGAAAACTTCTTGGTCGTATTTCGGCAGTGCGGTTAAGCGCGAGGATGATGGGTCGCGTGCAGCTGCTGCATGCGAATCTGCGCGACATGGGTATAAATTTGTGTGGTCGACAGGTCGCTATGCCCCAGCAGCATTTGCACCACGCGCAGGTCCGCGCCATGATTGAGCAGATGCGTGGCAAAGGCATGGCGTAAGGTATGCGGCGATAATTCGGCCTGAATCCCGGCCTGTAGTGCATAGCGTTTAATCGCATACCAGAAGTTCTGCCGGCTCATGATGCCGCCATGCTGGGTCAGAAATAAATAATCGGTGCTGGTTTTATATAGCTGCGGCCGCGCCTCTTGCAGATAGTGTTCTACCCATTCACAGGCGACCTGGCCTAAAGGCACCAGACGTTCTTTATTGCCTTTGCCGACAATGCGCAAATAACCCTGTTTCAGGTTAATCAGCTCCAGACGTAAATTCAGCAATTCAGACACCCGTAACCCACAGGCATACAGCACTTCAAACATGGCCCGGTCACGCAGGCCCAGCGCTGTATTGACATCCGGTGCCTGAATTAGCGCTTCAACATCGGCTTCGGACAGATCTTTGGGCAAGGCCCGGCCCAGTTTTGGGGTTTTATGTGCGGCGACCGGATTGTCGGCGCGCAGTTTCTGTTCACGCAGAAATTTATAAAAGGCCCTTAAGGCCGATAGGCAGCGGGCAATCGAACGTGGGCTTTTTTGCTGTTTGGTCAATTCAATCAGGACATCGGAAATATCATCATGACTCCAGTCCAGCATCGAACTGGGCACGCAGGCACTGCATAACATTAAGTCGGACAGATAGGCATTGCGGGTATGTGGACTGACGGTTTGTGCTACTAGATGATCGCGAAAGCCCTGCAAATAGCTTAAATGTTCCGGAATGGTGACAGGTGCAGGAATGCGGGGCTTTTTATTGAGCATGTGGATCACTTTAATTTAAGAATTCGATCAAGATCATTGGAATTCTCCAATGTAGAGTAATTTTTCCGGGCTGTCGATGTGATATAAGAACGGAAACGTAATCAATCCTTATTTGTTAATTATTCTCATTTGTTTGTATACTATTTAAAAGAGCTTAGGAATTTCACAGTGCGTTTATCAGAGTTAAAGGTAAAGCAGACGGCTATTATCCGCCAGATTATCCGGCAGGATGAGGGGGGCGAGTCACACAATGACTTGGTGGCCAGCCGTCTGGAAACATTGGGGTTTGTGCCGGGCACGCGCGTTCAGGTCATTACCAAAGGTGTTTTTGGCGGGGATCCGATTCTGATTCAGGTCGGTTTTACCCGTTTTGCCTTACGCAAAAATGAAGCAGAGAAAATTGAAATTGAAGATGGAGTCACTACATGAGTGATGCCTTACGTATTGCCCTTGTAGGGAATCCTAACTGCGGTAAAACCTCATTATTCAACCATTTAACCGGTACACGTCAGAAAGTTGCCAACTATGCCGGCGTAACGGTCGAACGTAAAGTCGGTCATTTTAATTTACCTTCAGGCAAGCCGGTACGGGTGCTGGATTTACCTGGTACCTATAGTTTAAATGCTGCCAGTCCGGATGAAGCCATTACCCGTGATGTGGTACAGGGCAAACTGGCAGAAGAAGGCCAGCAGGATGCTTTCCTGTGCGTGGTTGATGCCACCAATCTGAAGCTGCATCTGAGTCTGGTACTGGAAATGATTGAACTGGGTCGTCCAATGTTGCTGGTGCTGAACATGATGGACGAAGCGCGTCGTCGTGGCATGCAGATCAACACCCAGAAACTGTCTGAGCGCCTCGGTGTGCCGGTGGTAGAAACCGTGGCCGTGCGCCGTTCCGGGATTGAAAACCTGATGAATGCGCTGGATCAGGGTAAATATGCGCTGCCACATACCGAATTGACCGGTCTGAAAGGCGATGCCCATCAGAAGGTCGAAACCCTGCTGAATGATGTGGTGCAATACGTTGATCAGGAAGATAAACGTTCCGATTTCCTCGATAAGGTGTTCCTGCATCCGGTGCTGGGTCTGGTCAGTCTGGCAGTCATGATGTTTATCATTTTCCAGGCGGTCTTTGCCTGGGCAGCCCCGTTTATGGACGGGATTGAAACCTTCTTTGGCTGGCTGGGTGAAGTGATTGGTGGCAGTATTGCTCATCCTTTACTGAACAGTCTGGTTGTGGACGGGATTATTGCCGGTGCCGGTGGTGTGGTGGTGTTCCTGCCGCAAATTCTGATTCTGTTCTTCTTTATTCTGGTTCTGGAAGAATCGGGTTATTTACCGCGTGCCGCATTCTTGCTGGATAAACTGATGTTTAAAGCCGGTTTAAGTGGCCGTGCCTTTATTCCGTTACTGTCCAGCTTTGCCTGCGCGATTCCGGGGATTATGGCAACGCGCAGTATCAGCGACCCGCGTGACCGTTTAACCACTATTTTTGTGGCACCGCTGATGACCTGTTCCGCGCGTTTACCGGTGTATGCGCTGTTAATTGCCGCCTTTATTCCGGAACAAACGGTATGGGGCCTGTTTAACCTGCAGGGTCTGGTGCTGTTTGCGCTGTATATGGCTGGTATTTTAAGTGCGCTGGGCGTGTCTTTTGTGCTGAAGTTTTTCCAGAAAGACAAGTCCGATCACATGCTGTTGATGGAACTGCCAAGTTACCGTTTCCCGGACATCAAAAACGTCTGGATTGGTTTGCTGGATCGCGCCCGAATCTTCCTGAAACGGGTCGGTGGCATCATCTTTGCCCTGTCGATTCTGCTCTGGTTCCTGTGTACCTTCCCGCAGCCGCCAGAAGGCGCGACCATGCCGGCGATTGATTATACCTTTGCCGGGATGCTGGGCCATATCATGCAGCCAATTTTTGCCCCACTGGGCTTTAACTGGCAGATCTGTATTGCCTTGATTCCAGCAATGGCAGCCCGTGAAGTGGTGGTGGCTGCACTGGGTACCATTTACGCCCTGTCAGGGGACGAAGATGCCATGGCCGATGGTCTGGCCAGCATCATCAGCAGCGGTGGTGACTTGGGCTGGTCATTGGCGACCGGTTTATCGCTACTGGTCTGGTTTATTTATGCACCGCACTGTCTGGCGACGCTGGCCACGGTACGCCGTGAAACGGCATCGTGGAAAATAGTGGGCTTTATGACCGTGTATCTGTTTGGTCTGGCCTATTTGATGTCATTCCTGACCTATCAGATTGCATCCAACCTGTTGGCTTAAGCCGAAACAAAAAAAGGAGACTGAAATGATTGAAGTATTGATTGTGGCGGTATTGGTGATGTGGAGCACGCTGGTGGTCTTCAAAAAGGTATTCCCGAAGACTTCAAATTCAGTCTTTCTGAAGTTGTCGGATGCCTGTACGGCAAAAGGCTGGCACACGCTGGGCAAATGGTTCAGACCGAAAATGGCTGCCGGTTGTGGCGGTGGCTGTGATTGTCCGGTGTCGGAGCAGGCCAGCAAGAAAACTGAAGTACAAGGGGTCAAGTGGAAGTAAGCCCTTGAGCATCAAAAAAGCCGTCATCTCTATGACGGCTTTTTTACGCACTGACACAAAATTTTTTCCAGAAACTGCAAACAGAAAAAGCATTCAAAACCCCAAAGTGCTAACATTTCCGCAGTTTAAAATCCAAATCATTGATGGAGCTCAAATGTTAATACAACGCGGTGGATTAAAAGTTGTGGCAGGTCTTGGCATTTCAGGTGTTGCAGCAGTCAACTTCTTGCATGATCAGGGCTACCGCGTTGCCGTAACAGACTCTCGAGCGACACCCCCCGGTTATGACCAGATTCCGGCCGAGGTTCAGACCAGTTTTGGCCAGTTTGACCAGGAACTGCTGTTGTCTGCTGAAGAAATTATCATCAGTCCGGGGCTTGATCCAAAACTGCCAGAAATTCAGACGGCAATAGCGCAGGGCATTCCGGTGGTCAGTGAAATCCAGATTTTGCGCCGTGCCACTGACAAGCCAATTGTGGCCATTACCGGTTCCAATGCCAAAAGTACCGTAACCACACTAATTGGCCTGATGGCTGCCGATGCTGGCAAGAAGGTCGCGGTTGGGGGTAATCTGGGCCGTCCGGCGCTGGATTTAACCAAAGATGATCCGGAGCTGTATATTCTGGAACTTTCCAGCTTTCAGTTAGAAACCACCTCAAACCTGAATGCTGAAGTGGCGGTGGTGCTGAACATGAGTGAAGACCATCTGGACCGTCATGGTGACATGCTCGGTTATCACACCGCCAAACACCGTATTTTTCAGGGCGTGAAACAGGTGGTGTATAACCGTGATGATGCACTGACCCGTCCACTGGTGCCAGATACCACCCCTATGCAGAGCTTTGGCCTGAACGCACCAGATATCAACCAGTTTGGTATTTTAAAAGAAACAGATGGCACCATTTGGCTGGCGCGTGGCCGTGAACGTCTGCTGAAAAGCAGCGACATGTATATTCAGGGTACGCATAATATTGCCAATGCCTTGGCCTGTCTGGCGCTGGGTGAAGCGATTGGCCTGCCGATGGACAGCATGCTGAACACCTTAAAAAGCTTTAAAGGTCTGGAGCATCGCTGTGAATTCGTCAAAGAGGTCGCAGGCGTGCGTTATTATAACGACTCCAAAGGCACCAATATTGGTGCCACCCTTGCGGCACTGGAAGGCTTGGGTGCAGCAATTCAGCCGTATGGTGGTCAGGTGGCCATTATTTTAGGCGGGCAGGGCAAAGGCCAGGACTTTAAGGCACTGCGTCAGGCGCTCAGTCAATACGCCAAACTGGCAGTGTTGATTGGTGAAGATGCCGCGCTGATTGAAGCGGCGGTACAGGGCACTACCACGCTGCTCCATGCCGACAGTCTGCAACAGGCGGTCACACTGTGCCAGCAGCATACCCAGCCGCAGGATGTCGTGTTATTGTCACCTGCATGTGCAAGTTTTGATATGTTCTCGGGCTATCCGGAACGTGGTCGTCAGTTCGTGGCTTATGTCAACGAACTTGGTCAAGAATAATAAGGATTTGGGATATGGCTGGCTTTGCTCAGACAACGATCAATAAAATCAATCAGGTCTATGAGCGCTGGTTACCGCGGTTACCGGCCGAAGTGAATGTACGCAATGTGCTCATTTTTAGCGTATTGGCCTTGCTCTGTATCGGCTCGATTATGGTGGCGTCTGCCTCAATGCCCTATGCCGAGCGTATGCATGAAAATGCCTTCCATTATGTACTGCGGCATGGTATTTCAATTGCGGTAGCGCTAATTGCCGCCTATACCGTGTATAAAGTTCCCTTAAACCTCTGGTTCAATAACACCTTCTTTTTATGGATTATTACCATTGCCTTGCTGATTGCGGTACTGGTGGTCGGTACCGAAGTCAATGGTTCCAAACGCTGGATTCGGGTGGCCGGGTTTACCTTGCAGGCTTCAGAAGTGGCCAAGGTGATGATGGCGATTTTTACCGCCGACTACGTGGTACGTCGTGCCGAAGAAGTGCGTAATAATATTAAAGGTCTGGTACGGCTGGCAGTGATTATGGCGGCGACTGTGGGCCTGATTACGGCAGAACCGGATTTGGGTGCGACTGTGGTGATTGCGTTGACCATGCTCGGGGTGTTCTTCCTGGCCGGTGCACCACTGATTCAGTTCGGGATTGCCTTGGGTGCGATGCTGGGTGCGTTTACCTTCCTGGTGGTGTTTGAGCCCTACCGTTTTGAACGTTTAATGTCTTTCTCTAACCCGTGGAATGATCCGCTCGGGGCCGGTTATCAGCTGTCAAATGCCTTAATGGCTTTTGGCCGGGGTGAATGGGCCGGGGTGGGGTTGGGGCATAGTATCCAGAAAATGTCCTATCTGCCGGAAGCACATACTGACTTTATGCTGGCCGTTTTAGGCGAAGAATTTGGCTTTTTTGGTATCCTGGTGGTGCTGAGCCTGTCTTTCACCATGCTGGTCTGCTGTATTCGCATTGGTCATCGTGCCTTGCGACATCAGTATTTACGTGCTGGTTATCTGGCCTATGGCATCAGCATCATCTTCCTGTTACAGATTCTGGTGAATGCCGGCATGAATATGGGCATGTTGCCGACTAAAGGGCTGACCCTGCCATTTATCAGTTATGGTGGTTCATCGCTAATTATGTGTGCGGTGATGGTCAGTCTGATTCTGAAAATTGAAAGTACTACCCAGCAGACCAATCCAAGCCGTGAGGAATCAAGCTTCTAGATTGCTCTGCTGAAATGGATCTGGCTGAGCATGGTGCAACACTGTGCTTGGCATTTCCGTTTTACAGTTAAGACATTTGACAAAGCTGCCTTTGGCTTTGGATAGCGGAATTAAAGGAATAAAAAATAAGGAAAAATAATTGCGCTGCTGCTTCAGTTCATAGCTGGTGCGGCTGCGACAGACCGGACAGACAAACTGGTTTTTCTCTAGCACTTTGGTTTTTGGACCAATCCCGAAAATAAAAAACATAGTAATCCCATCTTGCAGTTATTTTTTTCTAGATTAGCGCAAATTGTGTAGTTATGCGTAGCTGCCCTGTAGCTGAGTTGTATGTGGAATGGCGTCAATTGACCACTGGGCAATGGCTTGCTGCAGCATACGTGCCGGGGTATCTAAAACTACCGGGGGTTGGTGCAAAGCCGTGAGCGCCTGTTGTAACAGCAGAGGAGCCTGATTCAAATCCAGTGGCTGAGCCAGGTTCTGCTTGGAGAGTTTTTGCCCCTGATCATTCATGGCCAGCGGCAAATGCAGATAGCGCAGTTCCGGATAGCCCAGCACCTGCCCAAGCCAGATTTGCCGTTCGGTATTGTCCAAGAGGTCTGCGCCGCGGACCACATCGGTAATGCCTTGCAGATAGTCATCGACCACCACGGCCAGTTGATAGTTAATAATCCCGTCACGGCGTTTTAAGACAAAATCACCCAGATCCTGCTGCAGGTTGGAGCAATGCCGGCCCTGCAAGCGGTCTTCAAAGCAGATGTCTGTATCGGTCACTTTCAGGCGGATGGCCTGCTGTGCAAAGGGGAGTTGCAGATTGCGGCAGGTGCCAGCATAAATATGATTGGAACCGAGCATTTTACGCGTGCACTGACAGGCATAGACCCAGCCTTGCTCGGCGAGTTGCTCAAGAACGTCTTCGTAAATGGCCAAACGGTCTTTTTGAAACAGAATCTCGCCATCCGGCTCGAACTGAAAGGCATCTAAAGAACGTAGGATATGCGCTTCACTGCCGGGATAAATACGGGGAATGTCAGTGTCTTCAATACGGACCAGCCAGCGCCCATGCTGGGCCTTGGCGTCACAATAACTGGCCACCGCGGTAATGAGGGAACCAAAATGCAAAGGGCCGGTTGGCGATGGCGCAAACCGGCCCACGTAATTCTCTTCAGCTTTCCCTCCCTTTATTAAAGGGAGGGGCAGGGAGGGATTACGAATAGACATGCTTAACCGTTATTTTGCTTCTCTTTGATTTCTGCCAAAGTTTTGCAGTCAATACATAAAGTCGCAGTTGGACGCGCTTCTAAACGGCGTAAACCAATTTCGATTCCGCAGGTTTCACAGAAACCGTAGTCATCGTTTTTAATGGCTTCAATGGATTGTTCAATTTTACGGATCAGTTTGCGTTCACGGTCACGGGTACGTAACTCGATAGCAAACTCTTCTTCCTGAGTGGCGCGGTCGTTTACGTCAGGCAATGCAGTATTTTCATCTTGCATTGTGTTTAGCGTACGATCAACTTCAGACATCAGCTCGGCTTTCCAGGCCAAGAGAATCTGACGGAAGTGCTCAAGCTGGCCCTCAGACATATATTCTTCATTTTTTTTCGGCTGATAAGGCTCAATACCAAATAAGCTAGCAGTAGAACCACCTTCTGACGCCTTTGGCTTTGTCTTACGCACGCGCTTTGTAGATTTTTCCTCTACAACATCTGTTTGTTCGTCCAAGACTTGATTTTGGTTGTCATTCGCCATGTAGGGCATTCCTCATCATATACGTATTATCTATACGCAAAAAATATGGTGATATGCAAGTGTTTTTATCCACTCCCAAGGAGAAGATTATCCCTTCGGGGGTCGTCATCATATAGACTTTTTATGTATATTGATAGTCTTTGATGTTTGGATTTCGTCGTATCACGTTTTCCTTCGCAGCCATAACTTAAAGCAAAAAGATTAAAATGAAAAGTTAATAACCTGAAATTTCATTATTTATTTGACCGACTAAATTTTCAACACGATGCACCTGTGTGTCGAACTCGCCGTTATCCTTTAAATGTAAGACCCGATAGCCCGGTGCTTCCTGTCCCAGGGCAAAATCATCACTATGCGGTTTAAATTGTACTGAAGTCGAAGGCGTTGAATAAAAAGGAATATTGTTCCAGATGTTCAGTGAATCCTGATGCACGTGGCCAAATAAAACCGCTTTAATATTCTGGTGCTTGACCATCACTTCAGTCAGATCGGCGGTATTTTTCAGTTTATGCTGATCGACCCAATGCGACTGCATGGCAAAAGGATGATGATGACAGGCCAGAATCACATGCTGGCCGGCATGTTCGGTTAACAGCTGGTCCAGTTGCGCGAGCTGGGAGGGTTCAATCCGGCCATCAATCTGATTCTTGACCGCACTGTTCAGCAGCATGATGGTCCAGCGACCCAAATGAATGGCATGTACCCGGTTTTGCTGCTGGTGAAACGGAAAATACTCCACCTCATCATGATTGCCCGGAATCTGATAAAACGGAATATTCAGGCGGTGCATAAATGCCAGATAGCGCGCATAGGTCGCCGGCACTGGCACCTGTGCCAGATCCCCGGTATGAAAAATGGCATCCAGCTCAGGATAACGTTGCTGAATATCACGCATGATGCCATGAAAGCTGTGTTCCGGATTCATCTGCACAAATTTAAGCTCTTCCTGATCCATTAAATGTGTGTCTGAAATCTGGACGATGGTCCAGCTTTGTGTATTTTTGCTTATAAAAGTCATGCCTGACCCCTTAGACATTCCTTATGGTTTAATTTGTTGTTGTAACCATTGCAGGGCGATGATCAGCGGCGCATTCCTGAGCCGACCATTGGCCAATAAGATGGGTAAGTGCTCATATTCAAAAATATGCAATTGAATATTTTCGCCTTCCTCACTAAGACCAAACACACCGCCTTGTTCAGGCAAATTTACTTTCGCACTATATAAATGAAAGATTTCCGCACAAGCTCCTGCAGAAGGATAGAAGGTAAACAGATGCTGCAGTTCTTCAACTTCGCAGCCTGATTCTTCTAGGGTTTCACGGCGAATGCAGCTTTCCGGTGACTCATCACCATCGAGTACGCCCGCAATGACTTCGAGTTGCCAGGGAGAATCCTGATCATCCATTGCCCCAATACGAAATTGTTCTATTAATGCAAATTTATGTTTTTTTTCATCATATAACAATACACCGGCTGCCTCCGGGCGTTGAATCAACTCCCGATGAATGACCGGTGTATAGTGGTTTTGATTAAACAGGCGATGGCTCAGACTGACTTTTTCAACCTGAATAAAGCCACGAAACAAGAATTCACGCTGTTGAATGCGCAGTTCATTTCGACCATAGGTCGCCTGTTTAAGTATTTCCATAAAACATCATACGGATGAAGAACATCAGTTTTCATCCTAACTGAGATTAAATGGAACACAAACTCTTTTTCGATAGTTTAGACGTCGTGGTACAATTTTTGACCAGTCTGCTGATAGGTCTCCTTCATGGCTTTGAGACCTTCCGCAACCTCTGTATCACTTTGCATGGCTTCTTTAGCAAGATTCTGATTTTGCGCATAATCTCTCACATTTTGGGTGATTTTCATGGAGCAGAATTTCGGTCCACACATCGAACAGAAGTGCGCTGATTTGTGTGCTTCTTTCGGCAAGGTTTCATCATGCATACTGCGCGCCGTATCCGGGTCCAGACTCAGGTTAAACTGATCTTCCCAGCGGAATTCAAAGCGGGCTTTGGACAGGGCATTGTCACGCGCCTGCGCACCCGGATGACCTTTGGCCAGATCGGCGGCATGTGCAGCAATCTTGTAGGTGATAATACCGTCTTTAACATCTTTCTTGTTCGGCAGACCTAAATGCTCTTTTGGCGTCACATAGCACAGCATGGCCGTGCCATACCAGCCAATCATGGCGGCCCCAATGGCCGAGGTAATATGGTCATAGCCCGGTGCAATATCGGTGGTTAGCGGACCAAGGGTATAGAACGGCGCCTCTTTGCAGACTTCCAGTTGCAGATCCATATTTTCCTTGATCATATGCATTGGCACATGACCCGGGCCTTCAATCATCACCTGTACATCATGTTCCCATGCGCGATGCGTTAACTCGCCCAGGGTACGAAGTTCGCTGAATTGTGCTTCATCATTGGCATCCTGAATACAGCCCGGACGCAGGCCATCGCCCAGACTGAATGACACGTCATAGGCTTTCATGATTTCACAGATTTCATCGAAGTGGGTGTACAGGAAGTTTTCTTCATGATGCGCCAGACACCACTGCGCCATGATTGAACCGCCACGTGACACAATACCGGTGAGACGGTTGGCGGTCAGCGGTACATAACGCAGCAGTACCCCGGCATGAATGGTGAAGTAATCCACACCTTGTTCGGCCTGTTCAATCAGGGTGTCTTTAAAGATTTCCCAGGTCAGGTCTTCTGCCACGCCGTTGACTTTTTCCAGGGCCTGATAAATGGGCACGGTACCAATTGGCACGGGTGAGTTACGGATAATCCATTCGCGGGTTTCATGAATATTTTTCCCGGTCGATAAATCCATGATGGTGTCGGCGCCCCAGCGGGTGGCCCAGGTCATTTTTGCCACTTCTTCGGCAATGTCGGAACCCAGTGCCGAGTTACCAATATTGGCATTAATTTTCACCAGGAAATTACGGCCAATAATCATTGGCTCAATTTCAGGGTGGTTAATGTTGGCGGGAATAATGGCGCGGCCGGCAGCGACTTCCTGACGTACAAATTCCGGGGTAATTTCACGCAGGTTTTGTGCGCCAAAGTTTTGTCCCGGATGCTGGCGCATATCGACGCCTTGCTGCTGGCGCAGGTTTTCACGGATGGCGATGTATTCCATTTCCGGGGTAATAATGCCCTGTTTGGCATAGTGCATTTGGGTCACGTTATGCCCGCGTTTGGCCCGGCGCGGTTTCTGGATATGGGCAAAACGGATGTCGGCAGTGCGGATGTCACGCAGGCGTTCCTGACCGAATTTAGAACTGAGCTGATCCAGAATTTCAGTATCGTTACGCTCTTCAATCCAGCGTTCACGCACATTCGGTAAACCCTGGTTCAGATCAATATTGACTTCCGGGTCGGTGTAAACGCCAGAGGTGTCATAGACCATTACCGGCGGATTGTGTTCACCGCCTAAACTGGTTGGGGTTTCAGTCAGTTCAATCTGGCGCATCGGGACACGGATATCCTCACGTGAGCCCTGAATATAGACTTTGCTCGAAGCGGGTAAAATACGGGTGAGGTCTTTGGCATCTTGCTCGTGTTGAGCAGAAATGGCCTCAGAAGAAAGATTCGTTAATTGGTTCATACCATGATCCTTATGAAGAGCATCAACGAATCAAGCACGACCAAAACGAAACGGATTTATCCTGAACAATAAATCGAAACTTAAGGTTTAGTTGCGCTTGATTCCTACGCAGGTGTTAACCTGATCAGGTTCAACGGTACTTGTGCTTAATCATCTATACGGTTAGACAATTACACAATCTCAGCGAGGATTTACTCGCGCTCCGTCAAGCTGCTTAAATCTTAACAGGTTGGCTTAAAAAGGCCAGTGATAAAACTGCCAAATTGGTGGATGGCTTAGTTATTCTGATAGGGCATACAGACCGCATCGCTAAAACAGTCACGGGTCGGGCTTAAGCCGTTTAGCGGTAAATCCAGATAATGGGACAGCTGCTTTAGCGCCAGGGTATTGGCACGTTCATTGTTTTGTTCCTGTGCAGTCAGGCTGACTGGAATACGGTTACGCCGTTCCTGTGGCGACATCTGTACAAAGCTGCGGAATTTACGCGCCTGATCTGCCAGTCGCGACTGCTCCAGCTTGGCCAGCTTTTCAATTTCATACCAGACACTGGGCTGAATCGCATATTCTGCTTCATAGCTGTCTGAAACCGGGGTATTTAAGGTGCCTTTGAACAGGAACATACGATAGACCTGATCCAGATAACGCGCATCGCGGATATAGCTGCTGTCAGGATAGTTTTTGACATAATCTTCCCAGAACAGGGCACGACGCACCACTTCCTGGGCATCAATGGTCAGGCCGCCATCACGAATCGGACGCTGCATATTCTGTTCGGCCAGATTTTCAATAAAAATCCGTTCGGCATCGGGCAGATAAGGCGCAAAAATACGAGCCAGGTACTGCGGATTACGCCGATAGACCAGTTGCCCTTCACCGGCATCATACAGGTCGACATAGGCCTGACCTTTGTGTTTCAGCAGATACTGGTCGCGTAAGGCAAACTGTTCGAAATGGCTTTGCTGAATGGTGGGATGCTGGGCCAGATCAAAGGCATACTGATCAAAAGCGGTCTGCTGCTGGGCGGTACGTTCGACTTTCAGAAAATTCTGGTACATCTGGGCAGACAGTTCCAGCAGATGCTGCTGGTCGGGGAAATCCATTAGTGGCAAACAGACTTTTAAATCCTGGTTAATCTGTTCCAGGGCAAAGGTGGTGCGCTGCTGGTTAATCTCGCGCATTTCCTGTTCAATACCGCGGCAGATCGACTTTAAATCGACCGCCTGTTCAGCCACAGCCTGCTTCGGCTTCTGTTCAATGACCACAGGAGGTTCTGGCCTTTGACACGCGGTCAAAACCATTGCAGAACATAAACTGAGCAGTAAAGTACGCCAGCGGGGAGAAATAAGCTTCACGATAACCCAATTAAAAAAAGCAGCAAAAAACAACAAGTGCGGAATGTATGGCGCTATTGTAACCAGCTTCGGGCCGGTGAATTGTAGCGTTGTGCTGAAGTTTGGTTACGTGGCTGTGAGTGCGCTCCTGACTCAACTCAACTGGACAGCTTGCTGCTTGAGTTAAAGCGGTAAAATATAAAAAAATAATCAAAAACATACGAAAAAAATGCGATAAATCGCTACTATGGAGCAAATTGAGTCAATGCTTGACTGAGACATGGCCATTTTGGCGAGATGAGTTAAACGAATAAAATGAAGAAAAAAATATGTGTATTGGGCCTGCTGTTGTTTAGCCCTTGGGCGCAAGCCTTGGATCTGGTCGAGGCCTATGAGCGTGCCAAAGCCACCGACCCGAACTGGCAGGCCAATCTGTTGCAATATGAAGCCGATCAACTGAATTTAGGCATTGCCAAAGGCAATTTGCTGCCGACCGTGACTGTGTCTGGCAATATCACCCGGCGCAGTCAGGACGCCAATGCTGCGACAATTCCAGGTTTTCCAGTCAGCTCTGAAAGCCTGTCGCCTTCAGCAACCACCACCCGTCAGGTGAGTGTCACTGCACGCCAGCCTTTATTCCGCTGGGATGCCTGGGAAGGCCTAAAACAGGTCAAAACCTCACTCAGTCTCAGTGAAGTCACCTTAAGACTGCAAAAGCAGGAGCATATCTTAAATGTGGCCGAAGCCTATTTTAATGTGCTACGTCAGCAGTCTTTAACCACCGCCTATTTACAGGAAGAGCAGGCGCTGCTGGAACAGCTGAACATGATGAATGCCAAGCTGCGTGAAGGACTGGTTGCGCGCAGTGATGTCAGCGAAGCCGAGGCGCAATATCAAAATGCCAAGGCCAACCGGATTGCTACCCATGTGCAGCTGGTGCTGGCACAGGAACAACTGGCGCAGCTGATCGGGCCATATCGTGAAAATCTGGCGGTATTGCGAGATGACTTTCAGTTCCAAAAGCCTTATCCGGCCAGTTTAGAGGCATGGACCGAGCTGGCACAAAGTCAGAACCTGTCCATTTTACAGGCCCGCTTGCAGCAGCGTTATGCCGAAGACCAGAAACGGGTCGAGCAGGCCGCGCGTTATCCGCAAATTGAAGCGGTCGGTACTTATGGCTATAACAAGCAGACGCCACAAAGCCTGATTTCTCAGGATGGTCAGTTTGATCAGGTCGGCATTGAAATGAACTGGAATGTGTTTACCGGCGGCCGTACCCAGCGCAATATCCAGAAAGCAGCAGTGAATGTCGATAAAGCCGAAGCCGAGCTGGATGCGGCCATCCGTAAAGCCAATACCGATGTAAAAAGTGCCTATTTGCAGGTGGAAACCGATCAGTCCAAATTACAGGCACGACAGGCGGCCATGCAATCGGCGCAACTGGTATCGCGCGCCTCCCGTGCCCAATATCATGAAGGCCTAAAAACCATGGTCGATGTCCTGCTGGCCCAGCGTAATGCTTTTTCGGCCAAGCAGGACTATTTGAATGCCAAATATGATTATCTGATTAATGTGCTGCGCCTCCGGGCATCGGTGGGGCAACTCAGTGAAAAAGATCTGGCTGAGATGAACTTGTGGTTAATAGAAAAACCTTAAATTTCAATAAAATAAAATGATGCAATCGGGCACTTGTTTAAATTGTCATAAAAGCTTAATGTTTAATGTGATTTAATAATCAATGATCAAATAAGTCCGTTATTATTGCATTGGAGTACATCTCTTGAGTCCAAATAATCCTGTGTTAAATCACCATATTTCTTCTCAATTTAATGAAGATCTACAGGATGTCAATACAAAATTCATGACCATGGGTGGCTTGGTAGAGCAGCAGGTGGCCAATGCGATTCATGCATTGCTGGACACAGATGCCGCGATGGCAATAGAGGTGCAATTTCAGGACAATGCGGTGAACCGTCTGGAAACTGAAATTGATGAAGCATTAACCCTGATTTTGGCGCGCCGTCATCCTGCAGCAATTGACCTGCGCATGGTGATTGCCATGAGCAAGGCCAATACCGACCTGGAACGTATTGGCGATGAAGCGGCCAAAATTGCCCGGATTGCACAAAGCTTGTGTGAAGAAGGTGGCTCGCCGCGCGGTTATATGGAAACCCGTCATATTGGCAACCAGGTGCGAGTCATGATTCATGATGCGCTGGATGCTTTTGCCCGTTTAGATGTCGATCAGGCTTTACGCGTACTGCTGGCCGATGCCGATATCGACCGTGAATACCAGTCGGCCACCCGGACTTTAATGACCTATATGATTGAAGATCCACGTCATATTTCCCGCGTCATCAATGTAATGTGGGTACTGCGTTCCCTAGAGCGGATTGGTGACCATGCGCGTAATATTTCCGAGCAAGTGATTTATATGGTCAAAGGTCTGGATGTGCGTCATACCAGCATGGAAGAAATTGAACAGAAAGTTCAAGAACGCTAAGTTTGAATACCAGAAACAGCCTGAAATAATTTCAGGCTTTTTTTTATGGATTACGCATAAAATGGATAAAAAAAATCCCAGATTTTGGGGGAAATCTGAGATCGAAATCGGGGATATTTATATCTATTATAAGAGATGCTTCCATCTCCTTGATTGTTATTATAGGAAGATGATGCGCGGAAATCTTTAAGCTTATTGTAGTCTAATGTTGAGTTTTATGAACAAATGTATCGGCCAGTTACAATACCAATCGGTTAAATAGGGTAATTTTAATCTAAATTATAAACCCCTGATTTTGGTGAAGTAAAACTTTATAGTTGTCCAGATACACCTATCAATTCAACAAAAACAGATCACCTCAACGCTCACTATAAACAGGGAGCTTGCGGCTGGAAAACAACAAAGTTCATCTACTTTTTCTGTGCCAAGCCTGAAATGGGTGAATGAAGAGGAATTCATTTTTTATCGATGAAATTTTTTTGGATTAAAGGCTAAAAGCATCTTCCGAGATAAAACCCTATGTGCAGTGGTTGATCTTGGGTTTGGATAGAGTAAAAGAAAAGCTCCATTTCTGGAGCCTTTCAAATTTAAGTCTACGCGCTTCGCTTGTCTTACGTAATTTTTACAACCGTGCATAAAAAAATCCCCAAAAAATGGAGATTCTTTTTGCATGAAAGTCTACGCGGACTTCGTCCTTGTCTTGCGTAAAACTTAAAGCAGCGCTTTCTTTTTTACTCGAAGCACAGCTTCTCGTCTTGCGGCGTGGCGGAGCAGTATCGAGTATAAAAAAGGAGCCTCTTCAGCATTGCTGTCCCACAATTTTTCACAAGAGGAAGCTCATTTGAGCTTCCTCTTGTTTTATGGGTATTTTATCGGGTGAAAATAAAGCTTTTAAAGTTCTTCTTTCAAACAAATTCACTTGAATTATT
>NZ_VOXW01000015.1:0-73457 GCF_013420555.1 Acinetobacter sp. Q85-2 | reverse complement strand
TTAATGGAGAAATCTAATCGATATGTTATACCTGAGAGAAGAGTGAGGAGTTATCCAAGGGTTGTAAAAGGAAAACCTCAAAAATACCCAAGAAAAAGCCAGTCAATCTCTTAACTGACTGGCATTAGCCCGATGGAGCGCTTTTTTATATTGAGCAACTCTGCTCAATGATGCCATCTTAACGCAGTAAAGGTGGTACCGCTTCGTAGTTGATTTCAACACGGCGGTTTTCTTTCCAGGCACTTTCATCATGACCTGGGTTAACCGGCATTTCTTTACCATAGCTGACCGGTTCCAATTGACCCGGATTCACGCCTGTGGTGACCAGGAAGCTTTCGACTGCTTTGGCACGACGCTCACCAAGGGCCATGTTGTATTCACGGGTACCACGTTCATCGGTATGACCTGTAAGCGCGACTTTCGAGTTGGCATTGGCCATCAGGAATTGTGCATGTGCCTGTAGGGTTTGTAGGTCTTCATTCGACAGTTCGCTGCTGTCATAGTCAAAGTGCACCACACGTTTCGCCAAGAATGCTTTATTGGCTTCAGTTACACCTTTGGCAGATGCACCGGCCAGGTTTTGTGCATTCAAGGCTGCATCATCACTTAAGCCTTGTGTATTGACCGTGGTTGAAGAGGTCGGTGTTTGTCCTGCTTGAACATCGGTTGCAGGCTTACGGTTGGCACAGCCAGTCATCACCAGCGCTGAGGCCAGTACAGGCAATACAAATAATTTTACTGCGTTCATTTTCATCTCCATGAAACTTGGTTGTTCAGTTGCTCTTATTTTGGTGCCCAAGCCGGTTCACGCACTTCACCTTGTTCACTTGGCAAATTCATACGGAAACGACCATCTAAAGACATAATGGACAGCAGGCCACGCGCACCTTCACGGGTTGCATAGACCACCATCTGTCCATTTGGTGAGAAGCTTGGAGATTCATCCAGGCTGGTTGGGGTGAGGATATTGGTAATGCCGGTATTAATGTCCTGAATCGCAACTTTATAATTGCTGCCACTTGGACGATGAACCAGCGCCAGTTTTTTACCATCGGCACTTAAAGTACCACGCGCATTAAATGCGCCGCGGAAGGTCAGACGTTTGCTGCTGCCCGTGTTCAGGTCATAGCGATAGATTTGCACTGAGCCGCCACGATCTGAAGTAAAAATAAACGATTTACCATCGGGTGCGTAGCGTGCTTCTGTATCAATGGCGCTGTCATTGGTCATGCGCTTGAGTTGACGCGTGCCCAGATCCATCTCGTAAATTTCCGGATTGCCGTGCATTGAAGCAGTAAACAGCATGCGTGAACCATCTGGAGAGAAGCTTGGTGCGCCATTTAAGCCACGGAAGCTGGCCAGTTTTTCACGTGAACCGGTAGATAAATCCTGAACATAAATCGCAGGGCGTTTGGTTTCAAAGGACACGTAGGCAATTTTCTTGGCATCTGGCGTCCAGGCCGGCGACAAGATTGGATCGCGTGAAGTCAGAATGGTTCTTGGCTGTTCACCATCGGTGTCGGCAATTTGCAGGGTATAGCGCTGCTCCGGAGTGGCCGGATTCCGCAAGACATAGGCAATACGACCACTGAAATCGCCTTTAATACCGGTCAGTGCTTCATAGATGGTGTCACTGATCATGTGCGCAGCCTGACGGGTACGTGAAGCCGGTACAGTCAGTAATTCGTTTAATAAATACTGCTGCTTTTGCACATCATACAGCTGATAGTGAATTTCAAAGCCACCATCTGCGGTTGGCTTGCTGGTACCAGTCACCACATAAGGTACACCGGCGGCCTGCCAGGCAGCGGCATTAGGACTATTATTTGCTGCACTTGCCGGCAAGTTTTTTGATGAGCTGGTGAATTTGCCGGAACGGTTCAGGTCATTTTCAACAATCGGGTAAATGCTTTGATCATTACTAAACGGAATGATGGCAATTTTTGGGGCTTCTGCAGGTGCTTTGGCAATTTCCAGATGCAGCTGGGCATGGGTTTGAGAGACCATTATTGGACCCAAGGCGGTAAAAATTGCCAAGCAAAGTAGATGTTTAGGCTTCATTTCCATCATTCGCTATTTACTCAAAACATAATTCTTGTTGATGTGATTGTTCTACATAATGCCATGCTTATTTGAGATTTAAAGCAGAGAATTATGACCAAACTGTTATAACACTGTGAAAAGTGAATAAAATTTTGTCGCTTGTTGTGCAGTGTAACTGAAAAATAACAGGCCATCCCGGCTTTTGACAGGATGGTGAGTCAGCTTATTTGGCAGTAAAGCTTGAGGTGAAACTGCGTGCTTCACGGCGTGCATCCGGGTCCGAAGGCATTGGATATGGTGCAGCAGCACGTACCGCGGCCTCGACACTGGCTTTCATGTCCGGATCACTGGAGTTCACAATCACCGAGGCTACCGAACCGCTGTCGGTCAGCGTAACCCGTGCCGTGGCAGTTTTGCCAGAAGAGCCGACCGGAATATCCCAGGCCCGACGGATCTTGTTTTCAAAATCGCGTTTGGCTGTAGAGGCAATCCGTTTGGCTTCAGCTTTCTTTTGTGCCGCTTCTTCAGCCGCCTGTTTGGCCGCCGAAGCTTTGGCTTCTGCTTCAGCGCGGGCTTTGGCCTCTGCATCCGCTTTTGCTTTCGCAGCTGCATCGGCTTTGGCTTTTTCAGCTGCTTCGGCTTTGCGTTTGGCCTCCGCTTCAGCCTTGGCTTTGGCTGCTGCTTCTGCTTTGGCCTTATTCGCAGCCTCGGCTTTGCGTTTGGCTTCAGCATCGGCTTTACGTTTCGCCTCTGCATCTGCCTTCGCCTTGGCTGCCGCATCAGCCTTGGCCTTATCTGCCGCTTCGGCTTTACGTTTTGCTTCCACTTCCGCCTTACGACGTGCATCAAGTTTGGCTTTTTCTGCAGCTTCTGCCTTACGCAGGGCTTCGGCTTCGCTGCGGCGTTTGGCTTCGACCTCGGCTTTGGCCTGTGCAGTGGCCTTGGCTTTTTCTGCGGCTTGGGCTTTACGTTCAGCTTCTGCTTTGGCGCGCTGGGCCTGTTGTGCCTGTAATTTTTCTGCTTCCGCCTGCGCACGAGCCTCTAGGCGTTTTTGCTGTTCGGCAGTATTGCTTGGTTGTGCTTTGGCCGGTTCTGGCTGAGGCACAGCTGGTGGTGCGACCGGAATTACCGGAGCGTCTTCAACCGGAGTCGCGGTTTGCTGAATCTCGGCTGCTACATTTTTATGTGCGGTCTCAGCAAACTCGGTTTCTTCACGAGTAACTGGGGGTAAATCTTCCGGTTTAATCAGCACGGTCCGAATCTGTTTGGGTGGCTCCGGTGGCTGGCTCATGCCCAGATAAAGTAAACCCACCACGGCAATGACATGCACGCCGAGCGTGAAGCCAATGGCCAGTGCTTTTTGCTGAAACGGTGGTTTTTGCAATCTTTTCATCATTTACTTTAATGGCTCAGTCAGTAAGCCAACTTGAGTTAAACCGGCGTCCTGAAGGCTGCTCATCAGGGCCATGACTTCGCCATACGCACGAGATTTTTCACCTTCAATCACCACATGCAGTTCTTTATTTTCTGCTTGCGCCTGTTGCTGTGCTTCACTTAATACGGCAGTCAGTTCACTGAGTGTTAGCGGCTGACTGGAGTTTTGGGCTTTGTATTTCAGAAAATACTGGCCGTCTTTGTTCAGACTGACCACAGCTGGCGCATCTTTGGATTCAATCGGATTGCCATTGGCCTGCGGCAAATCGACATTGATACCGCTGGTAATCATTGGGGCAGTGACCATAAAAATGACCAGCAGCACCAACATCACGTCGATGTAAGGCACCACGTTCATATCACTTTTTAAGGGCTTTTTAATACGCTCGAAGCGTCCGGAACGTTGAATGGCCATTAGTCATGTTCCCGTGCTGAACCCAAAGACTGACGTTGTAATAAGGCCACCATCTCTTCAGCAAACAAGGCACGGTCTGAATAGAGGCTTTCACCTTTGGCGGTGTAATGGTTAAAGGCCAGGACTGCTGGAATTGCGGCAAATAAACCAATTGCGGTGGCAATTAGCGCTTCGGCAATCCCCGGTGCAACGGTAGCCAGTGTTACCTGATCGACATCGGCCAGGCCAATAAAGGCATTCATAATGCCCCACACGGTTCCAAATAAACCAATATACGGTGCCACAGAGCCAATGCTGGCCAGCGCGCCTAAGCCTTGTTCCAGTTGGCCTTGGTCACGGCTTAAACCGACACGTAAAATACGTTCGGTACCTTCTAGACTTTGTGCAGTCGGGGCATGACGTTTTTTCAATTTGAGAAATTCACCCAGACCCTGATAGAAAATATCTTCCAGGCCGGTGCGTTTGGAATTGAGTTGGGCGTTGTTATATAGCGTATTTAATTCAGCACCAGACCAGAAGATTTTCTGGAAATGATCATCATCAGCCTGGGCTTTTTTATAACTGAGATGTAACTTGGCGATCAGATACCAACTATACAAGGAGGCCAGTAACAGCACCAACATGACCAGTTGTACCACAGGGCTTGCCTGCAAAATAAGATCAGAGACTTGTAGAGATGATTCTAATTGTGTTGCCATAGTTACGTAGTGCCATAAGTTTTTAGTCTTGGTCCTGTCCTAGCTCTTTTAGAATCAGGCCACGAATTTCATCCGGAAGGCGACGTGGACGCATTTCAGAACTTAAACATGCCAATTCCACCTCACCAGAAGCAAGCATGATTTCACCACGATAAATATTTTGTTGCAATACAAATGACGTTGCTTTACACGAAACAACACTTGCTGTAACAGTAATCAGATCATCCATTAAGATTGGACGTATATATTTGACATTAATTTTATGCACGACAAAGTTATAGTCGTTTTGATGCCAATAATGATCGACGCCGGAAGCACGCAGCCATTCGGTCCGGGTGCGCTCCATGAAACGAATATGATTGGCATGGTATACAATCCCGCCTGCATCGGTGTCTTCCATATAGATACGAATTTGAAATTCAAATTTATTCGCCATGATACTGTTCCATTACAATTTTCAGTTTTGGTCTGGAAGGGCCGTACAGAACTGGATTGAAGTTGTCTGAGGTTCTGTCAAATGCCCGACTGGGTTGGCTTTGCAGTTTAGCATAATGACTTTTTGCTCCTATGGCACAAGGTGTCAAATCCAGTGGCAAAGGTATAAAGAATGTAGAGCCAAGATTGGATATTTATCGTTCGGTACAGGTTGAATTAGGTGAATTGGCACGTGATTTATGCTTTTTTTTGCCATACCGCCTGTGCTTGACTATTGGCAATTTTGATAGCGCGGTTTTAGGCACTGTCCGGATGACTGAGGTACAGCCGCTCCACCGCATAATCGCGTAGATGCAAGGCGAAATAGCTGCTGATCACGAAAGTTCGCTCAAACTGCTGAGGCTGCTTATTGGCAAAATATTGCCGTAGCTAAAGTAAGCCATACCAGATCAGACTAAGAAAGAACGCAGCCACAGATAAGACAATCCCTACAGCGTCTTGCAGCAGATAACAGCCAATTCCGCCCAGCACAGCCACTAATGTCAGAATCAGGGCAAGCTTCTGTTTCGGTTTTACTGAAGCGGGTGGTTGGGTATAGGTTTCAATAAAGGGGTTAAGTTCTTCAGAAAAATACAGGCTAATCCAGTGGATGACACATAGCTGATCAAAATGGATGGCATCAATGGACCAGTGCCCATGCCGATGCAGGTCGATCTGTTCAATGCCGGCTCGATCTGCATCAATGATTTTGCCGCGTTCATTTTTAAAGTCGAAGCTCAGTCAGGGACTGAGATTGCCTTGCAAAAGCTGGTTCAGATAGTTCAGTTCAGATTCACTGAAAAACTGGAATGGTTTGCCATAAGGTAGGGGGCGGATTGGCTGCAATTGCTCTATCAGCTCATCAAAATGCTGCTGAAGGTGTTGAATTAGTTGTTGTTCGGTCATCATTATTGTTGTTCGAGTATGTATTCAAGTTGTTATTTATCAAAGACCTTCATCATCTCATAAGCAATGAAGGTCAGGCATTGCTGTTATTTCGGTTCCGGCGGGGTCATGCCAAACTGCAAATAAGCCATATTGGTGGCAATCCGGCCACGTGCGGTACGCATCACATAACCTTGCTGAATCAGATAAGGCTCAATCACATCTTCCAAGGTGCCTGAATCTTCCGCCATGGCTGCGGCCAGTGCTTCAACCCCGGCAGGTCCGCCATCAAAACGTTCCAGTAACATCGACAGATAGCGACGATCCAGGGTGTCTAGGCCATCTTTATCGACATTGAGCATATCCAGAGCGCGCTGGGCCATTGCATGGGTGACTTCGCCGGTGCCTTTGACCTGGGCATAGTCACGTACCCGGCGCAACAAGCGGTTGGCAATACGCGGTGTGCCGCGGGAACGGCGGGCAATTTCTGCCGCGCCTTCTTCGGTCATCGGGACATCCATTAAACTGGCAGAACGTTTTACGATATGGGTCAGATCTTCCACCGAGTAGAATTCTAAACGCTGCACAATCCCGAAACGGTCACGCAGCGGCGAAGTGAGCAGACCGGCCCGCGTGGTGGCGGCGACCAGAGTAAATGCCGGCAAGTCCAGTTTGATCGAACGCGCTGCCGGGCCTTCACCAATCATGATGTCCAGCTGGTAATCTTCCATCGCCGGATAGAGGATTTCTTCAATCACTGGTGACAGGCGATGAATTTCATCAATAAACAGTACATCGCCTTCTTCAAGGTTGGTCAGCATGGCTGCCAAGTCACCGGCACGTTCCAGGACCGGCCCTGAGGTCGATTTCAGGTTGCCGCCCATTTCACGGGCAATAATATTGGCCAGGGTGGTTTTACCTAAGCCCGGTGGGCCGAAAATCAGGGTGTGATCGAGGGCTTCGCCGCGGCCGCGCGCTGCACCAATAAAGATTTCCATTTGTTCACGCACCACCGGTTGACCGATGTAGTCATCGAGGGAGGTGGGGCGGATGGCGCGATCAATTTGATCTTCGGGTTTTTCAGAACCACTGATAAGACGGTCTTGCATATATTATGTAAACTTCAGGTAAATACAGTTTAATGGGTCAGACGTCAAAAGCGCTTTTTGACGGATGTTCCAAGAAAATTAAATTTCGGGAATAACCTGTGGTTGGCCTTACCTTGCGAGATATATTTCTCATTCGGCAAAAAGTAAGCAAAACCATCGTCATTCGCAAAACTCGTCAAAAGATGATTCGTCTCGACTATATCGCAGAAACATTTTTGTGCAAATGCTTCCTGCCTCAAACAGTTGCGAATGACATTTTCGCGTATCTCATGCTGGCCTTGAGGCAAGATAGAGCTATCTATTTGTTCATCGACTTTAATGCTGCCCGGATAATGTCGCTGGCTTCGGTGAAGTCGCCTTTGGCAGCATTCACCAGTTTTTGTGCTTCCTGTGGTTTGTAACCCAGTGACTGTAACGCAGCTTCGGCTTCGGCCACGGCAGAGTTCCCCATAAACTGGATTTGTGCGCTGCTGGTGTTGCTTGGTGTATTGCCAGCAGCCATCGCTTTAAAGCGGTCGCGCAGTTCAATCATCAGTCGTTCAGCGGTTTTTTTGCCGACACCCGGTACTTTGACCAGGGTGTTAATATCTTCATGTTCAACCGTGTGAATCAGCATGTCGACGCTTAAAGTCGATAGAATGCCGAGTGCCATTTTTGGACCAACACCGTTGACCTTGAGCAGGGTGCGGAAAATGGTTTTTTCCTGCGCATCAAGAAAACCATATAGCAGTTGAGCATCTTCACGGACTGCTAAATGGGTCCATAAGGTGACTTTCTGGCCTTTTTGTAATTGGCAAAATGTAGACAGCGGTGTATCGACTTCATAGCCCACACCATTGACATTTAATAAGACCGTAGGGGCTTCGAGGGCAAACACCTCACCAATCAGACATCCAATCATTCAGTTTATTCACTTCTATTCGGTTAAATTTTTCAGTTCCGAGCCTGTCGTCTGCATCTTGAAGTCATCCACTTTTCTGTGATGCTCTGCGATATACAGCCGATGGGCCGGGGTGTTGCACAAGCAATGTCAGCACGCGCAAAAGTATAAAGCAGTTTTGGAGGTTCTCCCAAAACGGCAGGCTGTACTTAAAAGAATCCGGCTTTATTGCCTTGTAATTCCTGCGCCAGGTTATACGCCTGATGATCCGAGAATTTTGAGATAATATCCAGCACCTGCATGATATTGTCATAGTGATCTGGACCAAAATGGGCACCGGAACGCTGCAAAATCGCCATCAGCCGCTGCTCTTTAAAGCTTAAGGTTTTATGCGGTGTGGTCAGCGGAATAAAGGCATCCAGAATACTTTGCAGGCTCTGATGGGCAATAATTTCCAGACCGGCTTTTTGCGGATGTTCAAAAATTTTATCACGCGCCAGTTCTTTGGCCCGGTTAATGCCAATTTCAATATCGGCCGAGCAATATTGCAGTAAGGTCCCTTTCAGCTGGCCCGAAAGAATCTGGTCATGCTGCTTGGCAAAGGCGCTGGTGACTTCATCGACCAGACGTTTCATGACCCGGCCACGTAGCGCGGCAATTTTCTGCTGCCAGGTGGTGCTGTCCAAAGACAGTTCTTCCGGCATGCCATAATCGCCAATCAGGTTCAGGAAAATCGGTTCGACCTCATCATAGCTGAGCATGTTCAGGATGATGCCATCTTCCAGATCAATCAGCGCATAGCAGATGTCATCTGCGGCTTCGAGTAAATAGGTCAGCGGATGGCGGCAATAACGATAAGGTCCGATTTCAATCAGGCCGAGCTGTTCGGCAATCTGTTTCAGAATGTCTTTTTCTGCCTGATAGCAGCCGAATTTGGCGCGCTGACTGGCTGGACGATTGCCCTGCGAGGCCATGGTTTTCGACAGCCACGGATATTTTAAATAGGCACCCAAGGTAGCATAGGTCAGACGCATACCACCATCATGCGGATGATAGTCAATTTTGGTCAGCAGGCGCAGGCCTTGGGCATTACCTTCAAACTGGCGTACATCGGCTTCCTGTTCCGGACTTAGGTCCTTTAAAAAGTCGGTATGTGAGGCATCATCAAACCATTCACGAATGGCATATTCACCGGCATGACCAAAAGGCGGATTGCCAATATCATGCGCCAGACAGGCAGCCTGAATAATCGCGCCGACATCGGCCGGGGTAATCCACGGAGGCAGTTGATCCTTGATTTTTTCTGCTGCCAGCATCCCCAGTGAACGGCCAATACAGGACACTTCCAGCGAATGGGTCAGGCGGGTATGAATACCATCATGTTGGGTAAGCGGATGGACCTGGGTTTTGCGGTTCAGCTGCCGGAAACTCTGCGAGAAAATAATACGGTCATAATCTTTATGAAACGGGCTACGCGCCTGTTCAGTACTTTGCTTTTTACTACCAATCCGAACTGTCGAAAGCAGTTCTAACCAACGCATCTGTGTCATTTATCATTATTCAATTATTTACTGCTTTGCATCATGCCAAAAAACCAAGCCCAGTACTAGAGTGAGGCGACATGAATTGTCATGGGAATGAAAAGCAGAAAAAATCTTGCTCCTCAATATAGACAAGTGATTCAAACAATATGAAACGGCCATAAAAAACAGGCCAAATGAGCCTGCTTTTTCATGAAGAGTTAAAATTACACCAGCCCTTCACCAGTTTCCTTGGCTTGTTGTGCATCTTTATAGACATTCAAGCAAATTGTGAACAAGACCAGGCTTGCGATCAACGGCCAAAAAAGTACATATAGGGTCAATAATTGACTAGTCATCTGAAATCTCCTTATTTACTTTTCTCAGATAGCTGGTGAAATTCAATCACCATCTTGTTGATTTGTTTAAAATCAAATCGTTCTTTACTGTAGACCAAGGTCAGAACAGTACAGACCAGAGCACTACTGCCATAAGCAGTCAGTGAACTTAATAAGGTGCCGTATTCACGCAAGAAGCCGATGGTCCATGGCATGAAGCCAATACTGGCCAAGATACCCACCACCAAACCGACTTTTTTGCCGAAGAAACCAAAGGTCATCAGACCCAGCACCACACCAATACCCAGGGTTGCAAGTAGCTCAAAGCCAAGCGCAATCAAGCCCTGAATTGGAATCCATTCAAAACGGACAATCAGGAAGCTGACGAAGGCGAGCCCGACCGACCAGTTAAAGGCACGAGAATTCACTTTGTCCCAATACAGGCTGACAATTACCGGAAATACAATAGACCCCCAAAGTGCACCCACAAAAATCAGCATTGATAAAATGTCAAATTTTAAAGTGGCGATAATGATCCCAAGCATGGTGGCGACAATCATGGTTATACGACCAATAAACAGCATTTTCTTGGGATTAGGTTGGTTTTTGGCAATCTGTTTTCCATAAATGTCAGTCATCACAATGGCAGACAAGGCAGATAAATCCGAGTCAGCCGTTGAAGACAGCGCACCGATCACCATGATAAATAACAGGGCCACCATAAATGGAGAGAGATACGTCGCTGCCATTTGTGGAATCAGGTTATTCAAGTTGCCATCAATCGGTTGAATTCCGGCAAACAAGGCCAGTAAGCCGAGCATCCCCAACCCGATCACAATCGCGGCATAACCAATCGTCGCCGTAATAAAACTGGGTTTAATCAAGTCTTCCCGTACCGCAAATAAACGCTGGGCAATAGTCTGGTTACCGATGGCATACGCCAGGACTGCGACGAAGAAAGGCGCACCTTGTTCTAGAAATGCAGTTTTAGAGAAGAAATCGAGCTGTTCAGGCTGCAGGTTGTGAATACCCGTTTGAAACAGGGACGGTCCGCCCAAAGTGAAGAACAGCGTTGGGATAATGATCACCGCCGCCACGATCATCGCCACCAGCTGGCCAAAATCGGTAAATACAGAGGAACGGAAGCCAGACCAGAGGGTATAAGACAGCACACCAATCCCGGTGATCAAGACGCCATGTACAAAGCTTAGGGGAGATAAAATTTCGACCAAGGCACCTGCTGCAGTAAAATTCACCATCAAACTGATGACACTTCCCACAATATTGGAACCTGCCAAAATCATCTGGCTCTGGTTGCCATGGCGGGCATGCATAATTTCTGCCAGCGTATGTGCATTGGGTGCCAACTCACGAAAGCGCTTACCAAAAGGATAAATAAACAAAATCATCAGCGCGCCCCAGAGGCCGTAGTGCAAGGCACCGGAAACGCCGTATTTATAACCTGAAGAGGCAGCTGCATAGAATGACGCTGCCCAAATCCAAGTTGCGGTCATGCTGGCCGCAGACATACCAAAGCCAATAGAACCATTCGAGACCATATAGCCATCGACATTTTCATTTTTTTGTTTAATACGTAACGACAGTACAAAGGTAATGCCGTAAAAAAGCACCATCAATAGTACAGTGGTTGTACTAGTGAATTGAAACATAATTACTCCTTAAGCGAGGCACCTTTATTTTAAAAAACAAATCTTTTGGTGACGGACTAAGGCTCTAAAACAGGCAGAGCATAAAGCTGCGGAAAATGAGAAATCTGGTGTTTAAATATCTAGCCGATATTTGATCCACAGCATAAAAAGATGTACGTAGGTGAGTCCAAAAATGGACCTTGCCTCAGCAATTGAGCTAGAGCTTAACATAAAACCATCAAATTCACTGATGAAGTCAGTGGGAAGTAAGGTTTTTTACTGATATAGGGGTGGTTTTTAAATAAAAAACTATGATTTTGCAGGGTCAAATATATAAATATTTTTTAGGAATTACAGTAATTTATAGATTGGATTAAAACTTGTTGAAGTTTGCATTAATTTAAAATGTTAAAAAAAGTAACAAAACTTAAAAAATACATATTTTTTCGATTTTTACTTGCTACTCAAAGCTTATATTTTAAACCAATTTTTGTAGAATGAATTGGATAAAATTTATTTTAAATGTTATTTCTTCATATTATTGATAAGTGTTTTTTATGAAAGATAAGTAATCATTTATCAAATAGATGCAAAGATAATTTTAGGGTGGATATTTATATAGGGCTTTTTTCTTGAGAATGGCTATATATTAACTACTAAATTATCCCTGATATTAGGGAGTGAAATACATAATGGAAAAACTTTTGTGACATATTCGGGGTATGAGATTATAAGGGTTGGATTTCCTTATTTTCATTCTTTCTTTTAGGTGAATAAATCAAGTTAAACTCAAGAGAATACAGGACGAAAAATATTAGAAATATTGAACGTAAAAATCCCATCTAAGAGGGGTGAAGTCTCAGGGTTCAAGGTTCACAAAGGCAAAGACCAAAGAGATCCTGAGCGGATGACAGCAACGCTCTCTTCGGGTGGATATGAGTACTCAGCTTTTAGGATGATTAATTCGTACAAAAAATTTAATTTCTGGTTCTGCAGCAGGCTATTCAGACAATCTAGGACTAGCTTTCATCATGCGTATAGAACTGTTGAAAAATAAGACAATTTTCCTGAGTAGAACTATTCTTAAAAAAAATTAATTTTTCTATTACAATTTATGTTAAGATTTTCGGCTAAATTCAATTCTTTTGCCTGATAATAAAAGTATTATTTTAAAAATATCAAATATTTTAGTACGAGTTTTCTTGTTTCCTCTATAGCTGATTGGCTCATTTCACAGTAGAATATGTGCTCTCTTCAAGTCACATTGTGGCGAGGTCCAAAAGATCTGCCCGTGGAGCCAAAATCAGCATGTTTATCGTGGCCGGTGCACCTGCACATTCTTCTTTTAAGAAAACTCAACTATTATCACGTTTATCGTCAATTAGTTCTGTTCAATCTTTCGATAGCCAATGGATCTATCTGTTTGACCAAGCGCTCAACGAGCAGCAGCAACAATCAGCTTTAGAGCTGTTAAATGATGGCGCATCTTTTGAATTACGTCAGCCTGCCAGTGACGAAGTCCAAATTTTAGTGACCCCACGTGTCGGTACCATTTCGCCGTGGTCATCCAAAGCGACGGATATTTTTGCCAACTGTAATATTCCAGTGCACCGTATGGAGCGCGGATTGCTGTTTACCCTAAAAGGTGTAAAAGCGCTTTCTAAAGAAGCATTACAGATCTTGCATGACCGCATGACCGAAAGCGTGTTTACTGACATTGCAGATGCAGCCGCACTGTTCGTGGAAACCGCACCAAAACCGTTAAACTCGATTGATATTCTGGGTCAGGGCAAAGAAGCACTGGTTAAAGCCAACAATGAATTTGGTTTTGCACTGTCTGAAGATGAAATTGATTATCTGACTGAAGCTTTCACCAAACTGGGCCGTAACCCGAACGACATCGAACTGATGATGTTTGCGCAAGCCAACTCTGAGCATTGCCGTCATAAAATCTTCGGTTCAGAATGGACCATTGATGGTGAAGTTCAGCCGTTGTCTTTGTTCCAGATGATCAAGAACACCTATAAAGAATCACCAACCGATGTATTGTCAGCATATAAAGACAACGCCTCGGTGATTGTAGGTTTTGATACCCAGCGTTTCTACCCAACGCAAGAAGAAAACGGTCAATACGTTTATAAATACAAGAGCCAGGCGGCTCACATCCTGATGAAGGTGGAAACCCATAACCACCCAACCGCAATTGCTCCATTTGCTGGTGCGGCAACCGGTTCAGGCGGTGAAATCCGTGATGAAGGCGCAACCGGTCGTGGTGGTAAGCCTAAAGCAGGTTTAACTGGTTTCACCACATCGAACCTGAACATTCCAGGCTTTGAACAGCCATGGGAAGATAACTACGGCAAACCATCACGTATGGCCTCTCCGCTGCAAATCATGATTGAAGGTCCACTCGGTGGTGCGGCGTTTAACAACGAATTCGGTCGTCCTGCCTTAAATGGTTACTTCCGTACCTTTGAACAAAATGTCAATGGCGAAGTCAAAGGCTTCCATAAGCCAATTATGATTGCCGGTGGTTACGGGAACATCCGTCCGGATCATGTCGAAAAAGATGCAATTCAACCGGGCGATCTACTCATCGTGCTTGGTGGTCCAGCCATGCTGATCGGTTTAGGTGGTGGTGCAGCGTCTTCTGTAGACAGCGGTACCATGGGTGAGAGCCTGGACTTCGCTTCTGTACAACGTGAAAACCCGGAAATGGAACGCCGTTGCCAGGAAGTAATTGATACCTGCTGGCGCATGGAAGATGAAAACCCAATCGTATCGGTGCATGACGTTGGTGCGGGCGGTATTTCAAACGCAATGCCAGAACTGGTCAACGATCATGAGCTCGGTGCGGTACTGGATTTACGTAAGATTCCATCGCTTGAGCCAGGCATGTCGCCAATGGAAATCTGGTCTAACGAAGCACAAGAGCGTTATGTACTGGCAATCCGTCCAGAATCTCTAGCGTTGTTTGAATCGATCTGTGCGCGTGAACGTTGTCCGTTTGCGGTACTGGGTGAAGCGACTGAAGCGCGTCATTTAACCGTTGAAGATCCACTTTTTGGCAACAAGCCAGTGGATATGCCAATGCAGGTGATGCTGGGCGGTACACCACGTATGAGCCGTTCATATGAAAGCATCGAGCGTAAAGGCGATGATTTTGATGCAGCTCAAGTGACAGATCTGAAAGATGCGATTTACCGTGTCCTGAAAAACCCGACCGTTGCCTCTAAATCGTTCCTGATCACTATTGGTGACCGTTCGATTACCGGTATGGTGGCACGTGACCAGATGGTTGGCCCATGGCAAGTGCCTGTAGCGGATGCTGCAGTAACAACCACAAGCCTGGTGGGTTATACCGGTGAAGCGATGGCCATGGGTGAACGTCCACCAGTGGCATTATTGAACCCGGCAGCGTCTGCACGTTTAGCGGTGGCTGAAGCGATCAGCAATCTGATGTCTGCAAAAATTGACCAGATTGGCGATATTAAACTGTCTGCGAACTGGATGGCAGCAGCAGGACAAAAAGGTGAAGATCAGGCACTGTTCGAAGGCGTAAAAGCGATTGGTATGGAAATGTGTCCAGCACTGGGCATTGCCATTCCTGTTGGTAAAGACTCACTGTCTATGCGTACGACTTGGAATGACGAAGGTGAAGACAAATCTGTCACTTCGCCAATGTCAGGCGTGATCACTGCATTTGCACCTGTGACTGATGTGCGTAAGACATTAACACCAGAACTGAAAAATCTTGAATCTGTACTGGTACGTATCGACCTGTCTAAAGGCCAATTCCGTCTGGGTGGTTCGATCCTGGCGCAAGTGTACAAAGCGATTGGTTCAGTGACACCAGATGTCGACAGCTTCGATGACTTCAAAGCCTTCTTCGCATTGGTACAAGACTGGAACAACCGTGGCCTGATTAAAGCCTACCACGACATCGGTGATGGTGGTTTATTGGCTACTGTTGCAGAGATGATGTTTGCGTCACGCTTGGGTGTGGCACTGGAAGATCAATCGACTGCAAGCCTGTTTGCTGAAGAAATTGGTGCTGTGCTGCAAATTACCAAAGCAGATTGGGAAGCATTACAAGCTGAAGTTGCAGCGTCGACATTGAAAGATGCAATTGCGGTTGTCGGTACAGTCAACAATTCTGACCAGTTGGCGGTAAACGGTTTGGTGCTGGAACGTACTGACCTGCAACAGGCATGGGCAGAAGTGTCTTATCAGATCCAGCGTTTACGTGACAACGTTGAAAATGCTGATCAGGAATTTGCCTTAATTGCAGATAAAGCCCATCAGGGGATTATCGCGCAGCCAACTTATGACCTGAACGAGCCGGTTGAAGCACCGTACATCAACACCCGTCGTCCAAACATGGCGATTCTGCGTGAGCAGGGGGTTAACGGTCATGTTGAAATGGCGGCTGCGTTTGATAAAGTCGGTTTCAACACCGTTGACGTACACATGAGTGATCTGCTGGCCGGTCGTATCAGCCTGGATGACTTTGAAGGTCTGGTCACCTGTGGCGGTTTCTCTTACGGTGACGTTTTAGGTGCCGGCGGTGGCTGGGCAAAATCGGTGCTGTTTAATGCCAAACTGCGTGATCAGTTCGAGAAATTCTTTAACCGTCAAGAAACTTTCAGTGTGGGTATCTGTAACGGCTGTCAAATGCTGTCACAACTAGCACCACTGATTCCGGGTGCAGAGCATTGGCCACGTTTCCATCGCAATACCTCTGAAGTGTTTGAAGCGCGTACTGTGAACGTGCGTGTAGAAAAATCAAACTCGATTCTGTTTGATGGCATGGAAGGTTCAATTTTGCCAATCGCGGTTGCGCATGGTGAAGGTCGTGCTGTTGCCAGCGCTGAAGACTTTGCCGCATTAAATGCTGGCAACCAGATCAGCCTGCGTTATGTCGACAGTCAGGGCAATGTGACCCAGCACTATCCACTGAACCCGAACGGTTCTCCAGAAGGGATTACTGGTGTGACCTCTAAAGATGGTCGTGCCACGATTATGATGCCGCACCCGGAGCGTAACTTCCGTGCCGTACAACATTCTTGGAAACCTGAAGAATGGACTGAAGATGGTGCATGGTTACGTATGTTCCGTAACGCACGTAAATTCATTGGTTAATTGACCTTATTTTGAAAAGCCACCTTCGGGTGGCTTTTTTATCGGCGTTTCATCCCAAAATGGGGATAGCTGATTTTGCCCGGCACCGTACAATAAACAGCATAATTATAAAAGTGGATAACAAAAATGCAGATGCGAACGGTCATTCCTATTTTTACCAGCTTGATTATGCTGAACGGTTGTGGTGGTGAGAGTGCCAAGATTCAGGAATCTGTCAGATATGCTCAGCCGCTGCATTCCAGTTTAACCCAGTCCCAGTCTGGTACGCAGTCACAAGGCGAAAAGTGGTCAGTTTCAGGTCAGGTATTTGATGCCAGCGGGCAACCTATCGCCCAAGCCAAAATCTATGTGCAGCTGGGCGAACACAACTATTACACCCATTCTCAGACCGATGGCCGTTACACTTTATATCTGCCTCGTGAATATGATTATCCGGATCATATTGCCGGCACGGTCTGGATGGAGGGCTATCAACCGGAAATCCTGTTGCTGTCCTATCAGAACCAGCATTTATATATTGATCAGCATAGTCATCTGGTTCAGCTCAAGCCTTTAACCGAAGCGCATGTGGTGTTTCAGCAGGGGCTACATTTAATTCATCTGGGTGATGATTCACTGGTGAAAAACCCGGAAACCCGAATTCAGACCGCGCCACAAGGACTGGTCTGGAGTGATGGTTTTCAGTATACGCAGGCACTGCAAAAACAGTATAACCAGCTCTGTATCCAGTTGTATGGCAAGGGTATTCAGAGCCAGTATGCCAATCAGGATAAAATTTCCATCTCCAGAAAAAATGACCTGCGTTTAAGTATTACCCAATTGCTGTCGGACAGTCCGAGTTCGGGCGCCTATAGTGCCAATGAGCACTGTTTTCCGTTAAGGCATTTTCAGGTGAATGATCATATTCAGGTGCAAATTAAGTCACATACCCTGGACACCGATCAGGATAATTTCGAGATGCTGAATATTGTAGGCGTCTTAAGAAAAATTTAAAGTAGATTACCTTGCTGAGATAAATAATGGGCTCAATGGAATAGCCTAAGCAAAGAAAGGATCTAATCGATTTTGAAGATTCAATAATTCTCGCTATTCCATTGCCATGTTTCATCCAAACCCATAGCTAAAGCTGGGCAATTGTTTGGGATCAGTACTGTATCTATTCAAACAGATGTAGCGCTATTCAGGATTTAGGTCATTTCTTGCAAACAGCAGATGACAACAGGCCAGTCAATACGGTATGAAAGATAGATCAATACCGGGAGTGACTATGCTAAAACTGATTTTTTATGTGCCTGAATCGCATCTGGAAGCCACCAAAGCTGCTGTATTTAAAGCCGGTGGTGGGGGAATCGGCGATTATGAACACTGTGCCTGGCAGGTGCTGGGCACCGGGCAATTTAAACCCTTACGTGGCGCAGACCCGTATATTGGGGAAGTCGGCACGCTTGAAAAAGTAGAGGAATGGCGGGTGGAAATCATTGTACCGGAAGATAACGCAGCAAATGTAGCCCGTGCCTTAAAAGATAGCCATCCTTATGAAGAACCGGCATTCGAGTTTATTCAGATGATAGATGTGCAGTTTTAATTGTTGAATATTGGAATATCTGACAGAGAAGGAGAGCCTTTTAATCAGCTCTCCCTTGTGCAGCAGTCCCGCTTCTCTCTTAAAGAAAAGTGGGACTTTTTACATCTTGTTTAAACTTTCTGAATAAACAACTCCCGGTCAAACCGGTATTGCGGGAAGAACACGCCATCTTTCGCACGTTCACCGGCAGCAATTACCATCACCACATATTGCTGTTCATTCAGCTTTAAGATTTTACGCACCATTGGCTCATCAAAACCTTCCATCATACAGCTGTCAAAGCCATAAGCGCGTAAGGCCAGCACCAGATTTTCACAGGCCAAAGCGGTAGTTTTCGAGGCCCACAGTTTGGCATCGGCCGGATGAAATGCCGACACTGGCAATTGCTTGTCCAAGCTACGTGCCACTTTAAAGGCCACTTTTTTGAAATGACCGAAGGCATTGAAATAGCCAGTTTTATAATTATAGGGAATAAATTTATAGTATTTTTTTACCGGGGCTGGCGCTTCAGGAAACGGGAACTCGGAAATATTGAGTTTGGCCATTTCATCAATGCGGTCGGTGCGTGCTACACAAACAATCAGCTCGGCCGCAGTTTTGGCTGCCAGTTGACTCAGACAGGCTTTGACCAGCTGCTTTTTCTTGGCCGGATTCTGGACCACATAAAAGGTCCACGGCTGTAAATTGGAGGAGTTCGGTGCCAGTAAGGCTAAATCCAGGCAGGCATCTAAAATATCCGCTGGAATGGGCTTGTCTGTAAATTTACGTACTGAACGGCGACTGGTGATGACTTTACGAAAGTTTTCGACATCAATATCTTGTGGTGCCGGTTCGTAATAGCGTTTTTTCTCGGTTGAAGATGATGCAGAGTTTAAAGATAAGGGATCTGACGAATTTGACATGGGAACCATCACAAAAGAGATAAAAGAAAGAGAAAACAACTAAACCATAAAAAACGTAGGCACAGCGACTGCACCTACGTTGATGAGCATAATACTTAATGAAACTGGGTAAAGTCAGGTTTACGTTTTTGCATAAAAGCCTGTACAGCTTCCATCATTTCCGGTGAGCCGACCCGTTTCATAAAGATTTCCGCTTCATGATCAATACAGTCAATGATCTCATCCAGATTGTGTTTCATTAGCGCTTTGGTTTGTTTGAGAGAAGCCAGTGGTAAGGCTGCCAAAATGTGCGCCTGTTGCTGGGCAGTGGCATATACATCCTCTTCAATCCTATTGACCAGACCGGCGTTTAGCGCTTTGTCGCTGTTAAACTTCTGCGCAGTTAGCAGCAGCTCTGCGGCTTTATGGAAACCGGCTTGCTGTACCAGCAGTTTGCTGGACGCACCTTCTGGGGACAGGCCGAGGCTCACAAATGGAATCTGGAACAGGGCAGTGTTGTCGCTATAGACTAAATCTGCATGTAATAACAGCGTGACCCCAATGCCAATGGCTACACCACGCACCGCAGCAATCAGTGGTTTGGAAAAACGTGCAGCAGCTTTTAGCAATACAAAGGGTGGCGTATCTCCAGCTTTGCCTTGCAATGGTGTTTGAATAAACTTCATGAAGTCCTGCATGTCGTTACCGGCACTGAAATCAGCATCGGCTCCGCGTAAAATTACTACGCGGACGTCTTTATTCTGATCGGCTTCGTCCAGTGCCTGCGCAATCCAGAGATACAGTTCACCATACAGGGCATTTTTGGCTTCCGGGCGCTGAATGGCTAAGGTCAGTACGCCATTGTCTAAATTCGCATTCAAATGTGGATGGGGTTGTTGAATACAGCTCAGTGTCATCGTACTATCCTTGCTTTCAATTAATTTGAATTTATGGGCTTATTATGGCGAAAATTATTATTGACGCCACAACTGGTGAGTTCATAAAAGTTGATGTGCTATGAATTATAAATTTGATTATCTTGTGTTTATTGGCCGCTTCCAGCCTTTTCATCTGGCACATATGCAGACCATTTTAATCGCGCTGGAGCAAAGTGAAAACGTGATTTTGGCACTGGGCTCAGCACAAGATGAACGCAATATCAAAAATCCGTTTACTGCCGCTGAACGCCAGCAGATGATTCTGTCCAACTTTAGCCCAGAGCAGCAGCAGCGGATCAAATTTGTGCATGTGGTCGATGTATATAACGATGAAAAATGGCAGAAACTGGTGAAAATGCTGGTGGCCACGGTGGCCGGACCAGAAGCCAAAGTCGGTTTAATTGGCCATTTTAAAGATGAGTCTTCCTATTATCTGCAATTTTTCCCGGAGTGGGAGATGGTCGAGCTTGACAGTCTGGAAGGTGCCATGTCTGCCACGCCGGTACGTGAAGCCTATTTTCGTGGAGAAATCTGGACCGATGCCTTCCCGCCGGGCACAATCAAATTTTTACAGAATTTTCAGCACACGCCGGTTTATCAACAATTACAAGACAAATATCATGCGCAAGACCGTAGTAATCTCACCTAAGCTCGCCGGCTCCATCTTGTTAACGAGATAAAGCAAGCCAGCTGTGTAGCAAGGAGATAAGCGATGAACTTGAACCCGTCACATGTAGCAAGGTCAAAGACCAAATGCTTACTGGGTGCGGCTATTATGCTGTTGGGTATCAGCCCGGCCTATGCCGAGCGCTGGACCTTGACCCCAAAAAGTGAAGTTGGTTTTGAGATTAAGTCCATGGGCGTGCAACTGGTCGGAGGGCAGTTTAAAGAGGTGCAGTCAGTCATGCATTTTGATCCAACAGCACCGCAGCAGGCCTCAACCCAATTTGTGCTAAATGTGGATAGTCTGCAGCTGAGTAAACCGTCTTTAAGACATATGATTCTGGGTGAGGACTTATTCTATGCTCAAAAATATAAAACCGTCAGTTTTAAAAGCACGCGTTTTACTGCTTTAGGTCCTGATCAATATCGTATTGCCGGTAATTTAACCCTACGCGGCGTGACGCGTCCGGTTGTTTTTCATACCAGTTTAAAACCGAATACAGGAAACCCGAAATTGCTGGATGTGCAATCATCAACCCAAATTCAGCGTAGTGATTTCGGTATGAAAAAGGCGATGGGTGGTGTTGGAGAAAAGGTCAATATTCAGCTTAAAGGTCAGTGGCGTGTTCAATAATGAGATAACAATAGACGTGATGAGTGAATTAAAAGCCCGAGCTTACCTCAGGCTTTTTTCCGATCCAGCAATTGTTTAACTGTTGGCTTGTAAGGTTTTTAAATCTTCCAGTACCTGCTCGGCATGTCCTGCAGCCTTGACTTTACGGTATTCCTTGACCAGCTGGCCGTTATGGAAAATAAAGGTAGAGCGCTCAATTCCCATGACTTTTTTGCCATACATATTTTTTTCTTTAATCACATCAAAATGCTGGCACAGCACTTCTTCCTTATCACTGATCAGATCAATCGTCAGGTTCTGTTTGGCAGTAAAGTTCTGATGTGCTTTCACCGAATCACGCGACACGCCAAGAATGGTCGCACCCAATGCCTCAAACTGATCTTTCAGGCCAGAAAAATCTACTGCCTGCGTGGTACAGCCTGGAGTGGAATCCTTTGGATAAAAATACACAATTAACCATTCCGCCTGTAGTTCAGCCAGATTGATTTCCGCCGTGGTGGTCGGAAAAGTCTGATTCGGTAAGTTCAAGTCGCTCATGATATCGTCCTTTTAGATTGTGTCAGTTTTTAAATTGCCTCTATCATACCGAATTTCCTGCGTTTTCTCACAAATTACCGGTAGAGAAAAATGAACGCAGCAAACTGGGTAAAAAAAAGCCTGCAATGGATGCAGGCCTCTGGAGGAACTATATGATTATTTCTTTTGCTGCGCTTGCGCGGCTTTCATGGCTTCTTCAGTTAAGGTTTTTAATTTACCGGTTAACTGAGGACCAAAACATGCCTGTAAGTCTTTGTTTTGTTTTTGGACAAAAGCAAGGGTACTTGGGCTTTTCTTCTGGTTAATGGTACTTTGGATTTCCCATTTTTGTGCATTGGTCAGCTTGCCATCTGCTTCAACCGCACAGGTACAGTATTTGCTGACTTCAGCAGCGCTTAACTTTTTACCTTTGGCAGTTTCTTCTTTACAAACATTAATCAGCGCCGATTTTACATTGGTGCTTTTATATGCCTGTTGCAATTTGTCTGTGTTGGCCTGAGCAGATGTTGCGAATACGGCTACAGTAGACACAATCGCAGAAAGGATAATGTTTGATTTTAAATTCTTCATAGATTCTACCTTGTCATTACGGTATATAACGTGTTGGATCAGCCACACCTGCGTCTAGGAAACCCTGTTTACGTAAACGACAGCTATCGCATTTTCCACAAGCACGTCCTTGGTCATCTGCCTGGTAGCAAGACACCGTTTGACTATAGTCTACGCCATGATCAAGACCTAAGCGAATGATATTTGCTTTGGATAAATGTAACAAAGGTGTTTCAAATTTGAGTGGTTTTCCTTCTACGCCCACTTTGGTCGCCAAACGCGCCATATTGGCAAAAGCCTCAATAAACTCAGGACGACAGTCCGGATAGCCGGAATAATCCACCGCGTTAATACCAATAACAATGGCTTCTGCATCAAATACTTCCGCTGCTGCCAGTGCATAAGACAGGAAGATGGTGTTACGTGCTGGCACATAAGTCACCGGAATACCATCCTGTTCCTGCTCGGGTACCTCAATATTATGATCGGTCAGGGCAGAGCCACCTAAGTTACCTAAATCAATATTAATAACACGATGTTCTACACCTGCACGCTGGGTTAAGGCTTTGGCAGCGTCCAGTTCAGTGGTTGAACGCTGGCCATAACGAAAACTGAGGGCGATACATTCATAACGCGCTTGCGCCCACGCTAAACAGGTTGTTGAGTCTAAACCACCAGATAACAATACAATGGCACGAGGGCGCATCAGAATCTCCAAAATAATAAAAAGCAATTTGAGCTGTGTATAGAGCTTTGCGTTTCGCAGCTTAATTTTGCAAACAGAGCAATTATACAGCAGCCTGATTAACGACCAGTTTCATCATTCCACAGCAGTTTGTGTAACTGTAGCTGAAAACGAACAGGGAGATGGTCTTCTAAAATCCATTGGGCCAAATCACGGGCCAGTTGCGGCATGCGTGCGGCACCATTTTCAACTTCAAAGGCAGGGGAAAACCAGACGGTGCTGACTTTTTTATGCAGTTGATATAACTCTACTTGCTGCTTCGACCATTCATAATCTTCACGGTTACAAATTACGAACTTGATTTGATCATGCGCAGTTAAATAGTCCAGATTTGAAAGCAAATTCCGTGCAACTTCCCCCGAGGTTGGGGTTTTTAAATCTAAAACTTTGGAAACACGCGGGTCTACCTTAGATACATCTAAAGCACCGCTGGTTTCTAGGGACACTTCACAGCCTAAATCTGCTAATCGCTGCATTAAAGGCAGTGCATTCGGCTGTGCCAGCGGTTCACCGCCTGTCACGCAGACATATGGTGTGTTAAAGTCCAGCGTGGTCTGAATAATCGCTTCAAGTGACTGACGTTCGCCGCCTTCAAAAGAATAGGTGGTATCACAATAAGTACAGCGCAGCGGACAACCGGTTAAACGGATAAATACGGTAGGCAGCCCTGAGGTATTGGCTTCGCCTTGTAATGAATAGAAGATCTCCGTAATGCGTAAACCCGCAGACGGATCAGAAACAGGAATAGCGGAAGATCGAAGCGTACTCATAACAAATTAACCACCGGGTAGAAAAACAAAAATCTCTACGATCATTGCTAACCGTAGAGATGAGGAGCGATAGCTCCGCTTAAACTAAAGAAAAATTAGTCTTCGCGTAATAAATCGTTCAGGCTGGTTTTCGCACGTGTTTGCGCGTCAACTTTTTTCACGATAATGGCAGCATATAAGCTGTATGTGCCACATTTAGATGGCAGGCTACCAGAAACAACTACAGAGCCGGCAGGAACACGGCCGTAGTGGATTTCGCCAGTTTCACGGTCATAAATCTTGGTAGATTGACCAATGTAAACGCCCATTGAAATCACAGAACCTTCTTCAACAATCACGCCTTCCACGATTTCAGAACGTGCGCCGATGAAGCAGTTATCTTCAATAATGGTCGGATTGGCTTGGAGTGGCTCAAGTACACCACCAATACCAACACCACCAGACAAGTGTACATTTTTACCAATTTGTGCACATGAACCGACAGTGGCCCAAGTGTCGACCATAGTGCCTTCATCTACGTATGCACCAATGTTGACATACGATGGCATCAGCACCACATTTTTCGCCTGGAACGAACCTTTACGTGCAACTGCAGGGGGTACTACGCGTACGCCAGCCGCTTTAAACTGTTCTTCAGTCCAGCCTTTGAATTTTGTGTCGACTTTGTCATAGAAACGAAGATCACATGACTCAATTGGTTTGTTGTCGTTCAGTTTAAAAGATAACAAAACGGCTTTTTTCAACCATTGGTGTACAACCCATTCACCGTCAATTTTTTCCGCTACACGCAGTGTACCGTTATCTAAGCCAGCAATAGCTTCCTCTACTGCCTGACGGATTTCAGCCGGGCAGTCTGCCGCGGTGAAATTAGCACGATCTTCAAACGCTTGTTCAATAATCGTTGAAAGCTGAGACATGATCTTCCTTCCAAAAAAATTTTCAAGATTTTACACTAAATTGAACACGGGTTAGATGAAAATTGGCGCTAAGATCGAAATTAATAATAAAGAAAAATGTTTTCGCTCAATAGAAGAAACATCTGCTTAAACTTTCACCTCAAAAAAGAGTTATCTTTCAAAAAGAAACATAGATTTGTATCAAAAAATAACAAAAAATGAGCAAAATGTGCATAAAAACTGTGCGGGAACTTCTTTATATTTAAGCTTATCAACAATAGTACGAAACATGAAAAATAAGTTTTTATTTTGAGGAGCATATTACGATGAAATCTTTACATAAAATTTTAGCCATTTCAGTGCTTGCTACAGCAGCAGGTTCAGCAATGGCAGCAGATCAGACAGTCGTGACAGATGAAGGTGTTTCAACTTTCTCTTTCTTTAAACCCGCTGCAGTCCGTGCTGAAGTTGGTACAACAGGTTATGGTGGTGCGATTTCTTGGAGTGCAAACCCATACGTAGGTGTAACTTTAGGTTATAACGGCGGCGATATTTCTTGGACGGATGACCTTTCAGTTAATGGTACTAAATATGATTTAGATATGGACAATAACCTGACATATTTAAATGCAGAAATCCGTCCTTGGGCGAACTGGTTCTATATGGCAGCTGGTGTAGCTTATATTGATAATGATTATGATCTTTCAAAACGTATTGGTGCTGGTGAAACTTTAAGTATTGATGGTAATCAGTATCAACTTGCTCCTGGCGCAACGGAGGGGCGTGTGAATGGTCAACTGTCATATAAAAATAATATCGCACCTTATGTAGGGATTGGTTTCTCTCCAGCAATTACTGACCGTTGGGGGGTATTTGGTGAAATTGGTGCCTACTACAATGGTAATCCGCAAGTTAATTTAACTGCATCTGGCTTAGCACCAGTAGAAGGTTCTCCTAGTGTGGAATCAGTAATTGAAGAAGAAGAACGCGCTATTCGTAATGACAACGAATACGAATGGTTACCAGTGGCGAAACTGGGTGTAAGCTTCCGCTTCTAAGCCATTTCTATAAAAAAACGAGCTTCGGCTCGTTTTTTTATACCTTTAGAAATGATGGCCAAATCTTAGTCCATATACCCAGGCATGATTGTCCCGATTGACCGAGGCTAGACTGGAAATTTGAGTGCCGGCAAAATCACTGGGTTGAATATGCGGCTGTTTAAACTTTAAATAATAGGCCCCTGCAGCAATAAAACTGTCAGGTCGAAAATAAAAGAGCTGGCCTAAGCCGAGGCTATAGTGCCCATCTGCCGGATTTAGGGTCGAGGCCGGATTGCCAATCCCGGAGTCCCAGCCCAGTTCTAACTGACTGATCCAGCGTGCATTCCAGCGATGTAACCCGCCCAGTTTGGCCGACCATTGATCTTTCTGATAATGAATTAATTTAAAGTCTTTAATTTCAGGAATGAATGTTGCGTAAGCATCAATCACGGCGCCAAATTGAGTCGGTTGTATATAAAAATCTTTCCAGTTAACCCAGCGTATACCTGCATAGAGCAGGTTATTGGCACTGATGCCGGTGTGTAAATCCAGATTCAGCGATTCGGGTGTGCGAACCGCGGTATTCTGGTCCGCCACAATCTGCAATTGGCCTTGTAGAGACTGTTCCTGTACCGCTAGCTGATGATGAATGGCCGAACGATAAGTGAACGCCGCACTCATGGCATATTCAGGAATCTGGTAGCGTACCCCGGCCAGCCAACCCCAGGCATCATCTTCAGGGAAATAGGCCTGATAGCCATGAAAAATATAATAGTTTTGTCCCAAAAGCTCTAGGTTTCCCTGAAAAGACTGATGACTGAGTCCTGCATAAAAAGTCCAGTGCGTATCCGGATGATACCCGATAAGTGCGCTAATATTTTCTGTTTTAAAGCGAATGTCGGCAGCTTCGACGTCTAATGGTTGACCATAAAAATCCGGGTTGTAGTTATAGTTGACCTTAACACCAAAGGGCTGATCATAAAGCAGGGCAAAGGAAAACTCTGGATTCAGCTGCAGTTTAAAACCACCGAGCACAAAATGCTGCTCGGGTGCCAGGTTGCCGGTGGAATAGTCATAAATTCCTAACTCGGCCAGTGCAGCCTGGTTTTCGACTTGTCCTGCAACATCGGCCTCTAAATGCACCAGGGAGATTTCGGCATAATGATCGGGCTGGAAAAAGATATGCATGGATTGTCCGGACTGCTCCAGCGCTGCTGCAGAAACAGCTTGAACCGGTAAAAGCAGGCTCATCGACACCCAGAAAAAATGGACCTTCATTGGCTGTCCTTTAATTTTTGGTTAAATTATAAATTTATAAAGTATTGATATTTAAAAATTATCTAGCTATTAAAACTGAATTTGCTGAAAAAATAAACAGGTTTAAGTGATCTTTATCCCATTTTTTTAGGGATGCTGTAATGTAGTTCAAAATAAGCATTAGTATAAAATTTAAGAAGTATGGATTGGGCTAGTCTGATTACTGGATCAACTGGAATGATATAAAAAAGAGGATGCTGATGCCATCCTCTTCATTTCCATTTTTTGTGGGTGTTTAATCTTCTGGATACGCGACTTTTTTCAGGGCTTTAATATCGGCTTCAGGTGAGCACAGGGAAATAAACTCATAGCCATAACCACGTAGTAAATGTCCTTTACGCACCGCCAGCCAGGTGGTATTCAGGCCAAAAATATCGGTTTCTATCTGCTTTAAACGATAATCACGTTCCTGGTCATAGGCTACATTGTTGACTACACCCACGCCCATGCCTAATTCGACATAGGTTTTAATGACGTCGGCGTCCAGGGCAGACATCACGATATCAACATCAATACCGGCATCTTCAAAGGCTTTGTCAATTTTAGAACGGCCGGTAAAACCGCCGTGGTAGGTAATAATCGGATATTCCGCCAAATCCTGAATGCTGATCTCGGCTTTATGGGCCAGCGGATGGTTTTGCGGGGTAATAATACTGTGCTGCCAAGTATAGTAAGGCACACTGGCCAGATTGCTTTCTGTGGTTAAGGATTCTGTTGCAATACCAATATCGGCTTCGCCTTGTAGCAGCATCTCGGTAATTTCAACCGGACTGGCCTGTTGCAGAATCAGATGGACCTTGGGAAATTCTTTTTTAAACTGGTTCACAATCGGCGGGAGTACATAACGTGCCTGAGTGTGGGTGGTGGCAATGGTTAGGGTGCCTTCATCCACTTTATTGAAATCATCGGCCAGACGTTTAATATTATCGGCATCCACCAACATGCGCTCAACAATACCGAGTAGGGCCTGACCAGGTTCAGTCAAACCGAGCAGGCGTTTGCCTTTACGGATAAACAGTTGCACACCCAGTTCATCTTCCAGGTCTTTAATATGCTTGCTCACCCCGGACTGGGAGGTGTACAGCGCCGCAGAGGCTTCGGTTAAATTGAAGTTCTGGCGCACAGTTTCTCGAATAATTCTGAGCTGTTGGAAGTTCATGTCCTTTTTCCCTCAAAAAAGGATGGGGCTTGAAATGCCCCATCGGTGCGCGGTTAAGCGACTTGATTTTCAAATAAATGTAATTGACTTGCTGTCAGCCAGACGGTCTGGTTTGGACGGAACTGATGCAAGCGTGCTTCTTCTGGGGTGAGGGAAATTTCAATTAAGTTCCCTTGACGGTCGTTCAGTTCTGCCAGCACTTTACCGGCAATCCAGACTTCACGTAAGAAGGTGGCTTGAATGGCATTGTCCTGTGGCTGGGCATGAATGGTCAGCTCATCCGGGCGGGCAAAGGCAATGATCTCGCCCTGAGGCCCCTGTTGTGCGCTGGCCAGCTGAATACGGTCTTCACCCAGCTGAATCAGGCCATTGCTGTTCTGACCTTCAAAACGGTTGGCCTGACCCAGGAAGTCAAACACAAACGGCGTCGCCGGTTTTTCGTAGACTTCGCGTGGTGAACCAATCTGCTCGATGTTGCCTTTGTTCATCACCACGATCTGGTCCGCCACTTCTAAGGCTTCTTCCTGATCATGGGTAACAAAAATAGAGGTAATGTGCAATTCATCATGCAGGGTACGTAACCAGCGGCGCAGTTCTTTACGCACTTTGGCATCCAGCGCACCAAACGGTTCATCCAGCAGCAGGACACGTGGTTCAACGGCTAAGGCACGCGCCAGGGCAATACGCTGACGCTGACCGCCAGACAATTGCGCCGGATAACGGTCGGCCAGAAAGCCGAGTTGTACCAGATCAAGCAGGCGGGTCACGCGTTTTTTAATTTCAGCTTCCGATGGACGAGTGGCACGCGGACGTACACGTAAACCAAAGGCAATGTTGTCAAAAACGGTCATGTGACGGAACAGCGCATAATGCTGGAAGACGAAACCGACCTGACGCTCACGCACGTGAACATCGGTGGCATCCTGACCTTCCAGAATCACCTGACCACCATCGGCAGATTCCAAACCGGCAATAATCCGCAGCAGGGTGGTTTTACCACAGCCCGATGGACCTAACAGGGCCACCAGTTGGCCATCTGGAAAATCGAGGGAGATATTGTTCAGTGCATGGAATGCACCAAAGTGTTTTTCAATATTTTTAACTTGAATACTCATGAGGTCATTCCTTAAGAAACTGTTGAATCTTCATTACGTTTGTCCTGCTTTTCCTGACGGATTTCGACCCAGGTTTTCAGGATCAAGGTCACAATCGCCAGCAGGGCCAGCAGGGATGACACCGCAAACGCAGCACTGAAGGTATATTCGTTATAGAGAATCTCAACGTGTAAGGGCAAAGTATTGGTTTCACCGCGAATGTGTCCAGACACGACTGATACCGCACCAAACTCACCCATCGCCCGGGCATTACACAGAATGACACCGTAAATCAGGCCCCATTTAATATTCGGCAAGGTGACTTTCCAGAAGGTCTGCCAGCCAGATGCACCCAGTACAATGGCCGCTTCTTCTTCTTCGGTGCCTTGTGCTTCCATAAGTGGAATCAGTTCACGTGCCACAAACGGTACGGTAATAAAGATGGTGGCAATGACAATCGCTGGCACGGCATATAAAATCTTGATGTCGTTGTCCATTAACCAGTTGCCCATCCAGCCCTGAGTACCAAAAATCAGTACCAGCATCATCCCGGCAATGACCGGAGAGACCGAGAACGGCAAATCAATGATGGTGGTCAGAATCGATTTACCCGGGAAGTTAAACTTGGCCACCGACCAGGCTGCGGCTACACCAAACACCACGTTGAGTGGAACGGCAATGGCCGCGGTGAGTAAGGTCAGTTTGACTGCAGATAAGGTATCTGGATGTACCAGCGCCTGGGTATACACGCCCACACCTTGTTTAAAGGCTTCAACGAACACCAGAATTAACGGCAGAATCAGGCAGCTCAGGAAGAAAATCAGGGCAATGGCCAGTAAGGTGTAGCGAACCCAGGTCGGTTCACGGGTGGCATCACGCGATTGCAGCTTGTCGGCCAAAGCATTGCTGTTGGTATTTAAACTCATCGGGCTGTTCTCCCTGTACGACGGCTGGCCCATGCTTGTAACAAGTTAATCAGGAACAGCATCACGAATGAAATCAGCAGCATCACCACCGCAATAGTGGTTGCACCGGCATAATCATATTCTTCTAAACGGGAGATAATCATCAGCGGGGCAATTTCAGTTTCAAAAGGCTGGTTCCCGGCAATGAAGATTACCGAACCATATTCACCCACGCCACGGGCAAAGGCCAGGGCAAAACCGGTAATTAACGCCGGCAGTAAAATCGGGAAAATGACTTTGGTAACAATCTGCAGACGGTTTGCGCCCAGAGCAGATGCCGCTTCTTCCAGCTCGGTTTCCAGATCGCTGAGTACCGGCTGTACGGTACGCACCACAAATGGAATACCAATGAAGATCAGGGCCAGGGTAATCCCGATAGGGGTATAGGCCACCTGAATGCCTAAAGGCTCCAGATACTGACCAATCCAGCCGGTAGGTGCATATAAAGAGGTCAGGGCAATACCGGCCACGGCGGTCGGTAAGGCAAAAGGTAAATCGACCAGCGCATCAATCAGGCGTTTGCCCGGGAAGCGGTAACGCACCAGACACCAGGCCAGCAATAAACCAAAAACGACGTTCACCAGCGCTGCGATCAGCGCAGCACTAAAACTTAACTGCAAAGATTTTAAGATACGTTCAGAACTTAAAATTTCCCATAAACCTTCCCAGCCAATGTCCAGCGATTTTAAAAATACGGCAGACAAAGGAATCAGAACGATTAATGATAAATACGCTAGGGTAAAGCCTAGAGAAAGACCAAATCCTGGCAGCACTCGGGACCGCTGCGACATGATTACTCCTCAAAGAGAGAATGCGGGCTGAAATCAGCCAGCGAAAAATAAATAAATTTCGGCACAAGCATAATTTGCGAAGGTTAAATTGCAAATTTAAATAAATACTTGCTGTCATCAGTAATACTGATATGCTGCATAGCCTTTTCTGAAATCAGGTAATTCCAGAGTTCAGGAAAAGGACCAAAACCAGAGGCGACATTAATATGCCCGACATGGCCCAAGCTTACCGGTTCTAATTGCCAGGACTGCGCCAGTTCCAGTGCATGTTCGGCATTTAACCAGGGATCATTTTCACTGATCAGCATGCTGGCGGGAACCTGCACTTGCAGCTGATGAAAATAGTCCTGATAGTCATGCTGGCTGTCACGGGCAAAACCGGCTTCACCAAAACGGCCCGGGTTGGCCGGTGCCACCAGTACCAGATTCTTGACCTTGCGTTGCAGCGCCGGGTATTGCGCCAGAGCGGCTACGGTAGTCAAACAGCCAAAGCTATGCGCCACAATTTGCAGCGGTGCATCAATCGCCGCCACGGTGCTTCGGAACTGTTCTACCCAGGTTTCGAGTACCGGAGCATTCCAGTCCTGCTGCTCGACGCGGGAGCAGGACATGAGCTGTCGTTGTAACCAGGATTGCCAGTGGCTATATTCACTGCCACCTACGCCCGGAACAATTACGGTATGAATCATGTCGATGCTCCTTTGCTTACCTTACAGTTGCTGATGCTACAGCTGAATTATTTCGCGCTATTGGCTTTTACGATCTGGTCGAAAATACCGCCATTTTCAAAATGTGCAGACTGGACTTTGGCCCAGCCCCCAAATTCCTGATCTACCGTGACCAGCTTTAACGGCTTAAAGACCTGGCTGTATTTCTTTAATGCTGCTTCGCTACGAGGACGATAATAATGTTTGCCGGCTAAATCCTGTCCGAGTGGGGAATACAGGAAGTTTAAATAGCCTTGGGCCAAATATTTGTTGCCGTGTTTTTCCGCATTTTTCTCAACAATGGCCACCGGCGGTTCTGCCAGTACCGACAGGCTTGGGGTAATAATTTCAAATTTACCCGGCTGCTCACGAATGGCTAAGTGCGCTTCATTTTCCCAGGCCAGCAGTACATCACCAATGCCACGCTCGGCAAATGTGGTGGTTGAACCGCGGGCGCCTGAATCCAGAACTTTGGTGTTTTTATAAATTTTACGGACAAATTCCTGTGCAGTTTGATCATTGCCACCCGGCTGATGTTTAGCCCAAGCCCAGGCGGCCAGATAGTTCCAGCGTGCACCGCCTGAGGTTTTCGGGTTCGGGGTAATAATACCTACGCCCGGCTTGACCAGATCGCCCCAGTCCTGAATCCCTTTCGGATTACCTTTACGCACTAAAAATACAATGGTCGAGGTATAAGGTGTCGAGTTATGTGGTAATTTCTTTTGCCAGTCTGCCGGAAACAGTTTGGCTTTTTCCGCAATTACATCAATATCGGCGGCCAAAGCCAGCGTCACCACATCGGCACTCAGGCCATCAATTACGGCACGGGCCTGTTTGCCTGAACCACCATGCGACTGTTTAAAGTTAATTTTTTGTCCGGTCCGGCTTTCCCAGTATTTGCCGAACTGTTTATTCACATCATCATATAATTCACGGGTCGGGTCATACGACACGTTCAGAAAATCTTTTGCAGCAACACCAAAAGAGGATGCCGAAATTAATGCGGCCAGTACCCCAATTTTTAATTTTGTAAAACTCATGACTAACCTCAAATTTTTCGCTGTTTTGTAACATGAGGCAAGAATAGCGCTAGTCTTATTCCTAAAAAAATAATAAAAAATGAATTTTATATGAATAAAAAAGAAATATAAATAGATCTTCCATTCTTACACTAAAGCCAGCTCAAATGGATACTTGTTGTATGCAATGTTTTAAGAATGCTGAGGAAATATCGGCCGTTTCAGTGCTGGACCGTGCCTTTCATTATGGCGATGGCTGCTTTAGCACCGCGCGCATCCGCAATGGCCAGATTGAACTGGAGGCCTTACATCTGCTGCGGCTACAACACGGCTGTGAGCGTTTGTATTTAAATGCCAATCTAGCGTTTATCCAGCAGTCGATTCAACAGCTGCAGCAGCGCTATCCGCAGGTTAACGGCACCTTAAAAATCATCATTAGTCGGGGAGATGGACAGCGCGGTTATAGCCTGCCCGCACAAGAGGCTGATGTCTGGGTCTTTTTTTATCCTAAAGCAGTGGATGATTTCCACTATGAAAAAATCGCCAGTGGTGTGTTGAAACAAGCGATGGGACTGAGTATGCCGCAGCTGGTCGGTATTAAAAGCCTGAACCGTTTAGAACAGGTGATACTGAAAAAAGAAGCCGATGCGCAGGGCTGGCCAGAAGCCTTGGTGACTGATGTGCAAGGCTCGGTTGTTGAAGGGGTGAGCAGTAATTGTTTCATTCTTATAAACAATGAATGGATTACGCCGGAACTTCGTTATAATGGCGTCCACGGCGTGATGCGGGCTGAAATTCTGGCCCGTATGCAGCAGCACGGCATTTCCTGTCGCCAGCGTTATGTCGATATGGAAGAAATTGCGCAGTTCCAGAGTCTGTTTTTCTGTAATGCGCTCAGTCCGATGAAAATCGTGACCCAGCTCGATGCACGCCTTTTAGATGTTCAAGCCTGTATTGAACTGTTTAATCGTCTTCAATTGAATCAGATGCATTAATATGTCTTCATCCCGCTCTAAAACGAAAAAGAAAAACAAGCCTCGCTCCCCATTACCGATGAAAGGTATTTTAACCCTGTTACTGGGCGTACTCCTCATTGTCGTAGTCATCCTCTGGTCCAGCCTGTTTAAAGACTATCCGGTAAAAGGCCAGAAAGAATTACTGGCCATTGGCGATGGCGATACCTATTCCGGTTTTATTGATCGTCTGGAAAAAAATGATCAGGTCAGTTTTCCGATTATTCTGAAGCTGTATCAGAAAATCATGATTCATGATCCGATGAAAGCTGGGGTTTATGAAATCCAGCAGGGCATGAGCATCCGTGAAGTCATGGAAATGATCTCCAATGCAGAAAATGCGCAGATGAACCGGATTCTGGTCATTGAAGGCACTACTTTTAAACAGCTGGTACAGCGTCTGCAAAAGGATGAACTGGTGACTAAAGAAGTCAGCCATCTGCCGACCGATCAGTTGTTAAAAGCGCTGAATATTCCATTTGAGCATCCGGAAGGCCTGTTTGCGCCAGATACCTATTTCTTTGCCAAGGGCGAATCGGACCGTAAAATTCTGACCGATTTATATCAGCGTCAGATGAAAGCACTGGATGAAGCCTGGGCCAACCGTGCACCAGATTTACCGTACAAGAATAAATATGAAGCGCTGGTGATGGCGTCGATTATTGAAAAAGAAACCCATGTCGATAGCGAACTGCGTCAGGTCTCTGGCGTATTTGTGCGCCGTTTAAAGATAGGCATGCGTTTACAAACTGACCCAACCGTCATTTATGGAATGGGCGACAAATATCAGGGCAATATTACCCGTAAGGATTTACGTACCCCAACCCCGTACAATACCTATACCATCTATGGTTTGCCGCCAACACCAATTGCACTGCCAAGCAAACGCGCGATTGAAGCGGCGATGCATCCAGATGATTCCGACAATCTCTATTTTGTCGCCACCGGTGATGGCGGGCATAAATTCAGTACCAATCTGCAAGATCATAACCGCGCAGTTCAGGAATATCTGGCGGTCATTCGTGCGAAGAACAAGGAGTGAGCATGTTTATTAGCTTTGAAGGCACCGAAGGGGTAGGTAAAACCACGCTCATCCGTCGTATTTATGAACATTTGCAGGCCCAAGGCAGTGAAGTAGTGCTGACCCGTGAACCGGGTGGCACCCCGATGGCCGAGCAGATTCGCAGTCTGCTGCTTTCAGTCAATCATGACGAGCAGATGTGTAATGATACTGAATTACTGCTGATGTACGCAGCGCGCGCCCAGCATCTGGCGCAGGTGATTCTGCCTGCACTGGCAGCTGGCAAAACGGTACTCTGTGACCGCTTTACTGATGCCAGCTTTGCCTATCAGTGTGCTGGGCGTGGCCTAAGCCGGGAAAAGTTGCAATTGCTGAACCAGAATTTTGTTTCGCACATGCCGGCTCTGACTTTCTGGCTGGATGCACCGATTGAACTGGGCATGTCCCGTGCGCGTGAACGTGGTGCGCTGGACCGTTTTGAACAGGAAAAAGTCACCTTTTTTGAAAAGGTGCGTGCTGGTTATCAGGAGTTGTGGCAGGCAGAACCAGAACGGATTAAACGTTTAGATGCCACCCAAAGTCCGGATCTGGTCTTTGCCGAGGCGCTCAAATATTTACAGACAGTCGCTGCTTAAATTTGGGTCAAGACTAAAAATCTTCTATAGTAGCGTGATGATAGAGGATTTTTTGATCACAATGAAAAGTAACCGTGCTGAAATTATTGAATTTTTACAACAAGAATTTCCCCAGAGTCTGGAAAAATGTGAGATTGATGCGGTCACGCCAATGGGTGCCTGCTTGACCTATCGGGTTGGGGAAAGTGAATTACGTCCGGGTGGCACGATCTCTGGTCCGACCATGATGACGGCTGCAGATCTGGCTTTATATGTAGCCATTCTGGGCCAGATTGGGATTGTCGGGTTGGCGGTTACCACCAACCTGAATATCAATTTTTTACGCAAACCGGCCGGTGGACAAAACCTGCGGGCGGAATGCCGGCTCATGAAACTGGGTAAAAGTCTGGCCGTGGGTGAAGTCTGGATTTATTCAGTCGGGCAGGAGGAACCGGTGGCGCATGTGACCGGAACCTATTCAATTCCACCCCAAGTGGCTTGATTCTCAGGTCACTTGTTCTTTTGATCTGGCTCGCTTGATTTTCAGGCCACTTGTTCTGCTGATCTGGCTCGCCTTATTTTGCCTGCTTCAGTTTCTTCGCCAATCTGGCGTTTCCAGCTTTTTATTTTTTGAAGTACCTTCTTTCAGCTGAAAAGTCTCATTCTCCTGAATTGTTTAAAACTTATCTTTATATTTCAAAAAAATTGCTTCATTGATTTACATGATGTTACTCAGTGGTTACTTTAAGTTACATATCTTGAATCTCATTCTAATCAGGTGATTAATTTTTAACCTTAAATATTTCATTCTTTGTCTAAGGTGTTGTTCCCTCAAAAATTGCTCTAGGCTCTAGGCCTGTTGAAAAATGATCAAATGAGGGGGGAAATGCTTAAATTTAAAAATAAAATGATCCAGGGCGCAATTTTCGATATGGATGGCACAATGTTTGATACTGAGCGTTTACGGTTTCAAACCTTGAAACAGGCATCTCGGGAGTTGATTGGAGTCGAGTTTAGCGATGACTATTTAATGGGTTGTCTGGGCTTGAGTGCGCGGAGTGCCAAACAGCTGGCACAGGCTGAATATGGTGAAGATATTCCCTATACCGAAATTCGCCAGCGTGCCGATGAGCTGGAACTGGAAAGTGTGCGTCAGTTTGGCGTGCCGATTAAAACCGGTTTGCTACAGGTGCTGGAGCGCTTGCGTAAATCCGGGCTGCGCATGGCAGTGGCGACGTCCAGTCGCCGTGCCATTGCCGAAGAATATTTAATTAATGCCAATGTCTATAAATTTTTTGATGTACTGGTGTGCGGAGATGAAGTCCAACGTGGCAAACCGCATCCGGAAATTTTCCTGACCGCTGCGCAAAAGCTGAATCTCTCCGCCAGTGACTGTTTCATGTTTGAAGATTCAGACAATGGTGTGACCTCGGCCTATGCAGCGCAGGGCATTACCGTGCTGCTGCGGGACATTAAAGCACCAAATGAACAGATGCTGTCTAAGGCGCATTACTACTATGAAAGCATGGAAGATTATCTGGAAGATTTAAACCTGTATATTCCGGCCTTGGGCATGCCCAGCCTGCAGGAAGCCTTTCCACAAACCTTGAACCAGCTAACTGTCGGAATCCATGGTTTTGGTGCGATTGGTGGCGGTTATCTGGCGCAGGTATTATCGCATTGGGATGGTTATACCCGTCCGAAACGGATTTACGCTTCTACCCGTAACCAGCTGTATCGCTCTGCGGTGAATGCTTTTGGCACCTATTGCATTCGTTATGGGCAAATGTCCTATGATGAACGTATTGAAAACATGAGCATTATTGATGCAGATAACCTGCAGCACATGCAGGAGATGTATATCGAATCCAGCTTGATTGCCTTATGTCTGCCAGAAAAAGCGCTGAGCAGCGAAGCTGAGGTGATTGCGCAAGGCCTGTATGCACGTTATCTGGCCCATCAGGACCAGCCGGCTGCGCCTTTAACCGTGCTGATTATTTTAAATAAAGTCGGTGCCAAGCAGTTATTGCTGGAGCATATCCGTAAAGCCCTGGTGGCCTTAAGTGATGTGCAGACCGCACAAGCCATTTTAGCGCAGCATTATTTCTGCGATACCGTGGTCAACCGTATGGTATCCAAACTGACTGACCAGAACCTGTACCGCCAGCTACGGATTAAATACAACATCTTCAAGCAGTCGCAGACAGAAGATGAAGCCGAGCCGGTTGAAATTGAGGATAACACCCGTTTGCAGCCGGAGCAGGAACGTCAGGCCAGCCTGTATGTGGAAGATTTGCGCCGTAATTTCCAGCCGAGTCATATTCTACAAACGATGGATCTCATTCTGTTTAATGCAGAAATTGACATGCCAATTTATGTAGAAAATTCCAGCCCGTTACTACAAAAAATGCGGCAGATGATTCTGGTCGAAGACATCAGTGAAATCCAGCTGATTAAAAACCGGCTCTGGAACGGGGTGCATGCCATGCTTGCCTGGTATGCCAGCCTGCGTGGTCATCAAACCATTGGTGTGGCTCTGGCCGACCCACAGATTGAACAGTTCATGCAGCAGTTGTTGCAGCAGGTTCAGCAGGGACTGGCGGTGGTGTTACCACACCGACAGAAAGATCTACATGCACTGGCACAAAGTTTTGCAAACTCCTGTGTCCATGCCTATAAAGACCCATGTGCACGGGTGGCGCGTGATCCGCTACGCAAGCTCAGTGCGTCCGAACGGGTGTTAGGTTCAATTGCCAGCAATGCTCAGGCCGGGTTGCCGTATCAGTTTTTGGCACAAGGTGCTTTATTGGGCTATGTCTATGCCGTGCAAACCCATCAGCTGACCGAGGCGCAGGCTTTGGCACATCTGCAGACACAATTGCAGCAGCCACATTTCTCGGCACAAGTGGCACTGACTTTACGTAATTATGTGCAGACCTATCTGCCGCAATTGCTGTCCGGAGTGCTAGAACCTGAGCAGTTGCCATTATTAAAGCCAACCTCGAGTGCAGCGCAATATGCTTCAACTTGAGGAACCATCCGGCTGAAACCATTTTTGGCTGATCCCAATAAAAAACCGAATCACATCCTGCGATTCGGTTTTTTATCTTTCAGAACTGAAGATGTAAAAGCATTTTAAGCCGGCACATCCTCATTCACCAATGGCGTTTCTACCTGGAAGTTTGGCGGCGTGAGGACAGTTTTACGCAGCTCATCTGCCAGTTCTGGATAATCCAGGGTGTAATGCAGGCCACGCGATTCTTTACGCTGCATGGCACAGCGCACAATCATTTCTGAAACCAGCACCAGATTACGCAGTTCAATCAGGTTTTTACTGACTTTGTAGTCCTGATAATACTCGGTAATTTCACGTTTCAGCATTTCAATACGGTGCAGGGCACGTTGTAAACGCTTGGTGGTGCGGACAATCCCGACATAGTTCCACATGGTGGCGCGCAGTTCATCCCAGTTTTGTAGAATTACCACATCTTCATCGGGATGGGTCACTTGAGAATCATCCCAGGCCGGCACATTTGGTGATTGATAATCGGGCTTGAATTCAGCCTGAATATGTTCAGCAGCACTCATGCCATATACAAAACATTCTAAAAGTGAGTTACTGGCCATACGGTTAGCACCATGCAGGCCGGTATATGAGGTTTCCCCAATGGCATACAGGCCAGCAATATCGGTCTGGCTGTGTTCATCAACCACTACACCGCCACAGGTATAATGCGCCGCCGGGACCACCGGAATCATGTCTTTGGTGATGTCGATGCCCAATTCCAGTAAACGCGCATACAGGGTCGGGAAGTGTTCTTTAACAAACTCGGCCGGTTTATGGGTGATGTCTAGCCAGACATGACGAATCCCCAGACGCTTGATTTCAAAGTCAATTGCACGTGCCACAATATCACGTGGTGCCAGTTCGGCACGTTCGTCAAAACGTAGCATAAAGCGTTCACCATCTGGCAGGCGTAAATAGGCGCCTTCGCCACGCATGGCTTCGGTAATCAAGAAGGAACGGGCTTGCGGATGGTATAAGCAGGTCGGATGGAACTGGTTAAATTCCATATTGGCGACGCGGCAACCGGCGCGGTAGGCCATGGCAATCCCATCACCGGTGGCAATATCCGGGTTAGAGGTGTACAGATAGGCTTTCATGGCACCGCCGCAGGCCAGTGCGGTAAAGGGCGCCAGGAAGGTATCAATCTGGTCGGTGTTTTCATCCAGGGCATACAGGCCCAATGCACGATTGTCACCGGTTTGACCGAGTTTCTGCGTGGTAATCAGGTCAATGGCAACAAAGTTTTCAAAAATCTGGATATTCTGTTTTTCTCTGGCCCGCTGGACCAGTGTCGTTGAAATGGCACGTCCTGTGGCATCTGCCGCGTGAATGATCCGGCGCTGGGAGTGGCCGCCTTCACGGGTTAAATGCAGTTGTTCCTGTTCATCGAGGGTAAATTGAACGCCATGTTCAAGCAGGAAATCGACCGAAGGTTTACCGCCCTCTACAGTTTGCTGCACGGCATTCAGTTCACATAAATGCGCGCCTGCAATCATTGTGTCATCTATATGCTGTTGAATAGAGTCGGTTTCATCCAGTACGGCTGCGACCCCACCTTGGGCATAAAAGGTGCTGGCATCAGTCAGGGCCGACTTGGCCAGCACGGCAATTTTAAAATGAGCTGGTAATGACAGTGCCAGACTTAAACCTGCGCCGCCACTACCCACAATGATCACATCAAAATGATGAGTTGCATGTAAATTAGACATGTCCATCAGCTAATTTGAAAAAAGTCTGGTAATGACAACGCTTTTTAAAACAAAAGGCAAGGGTCAAGATGCTTATTAATGATGAGAAAAAGCAATAAAACTCCATTTTATAAAAAATGGCATAAGCACTTGTATCCTGTTGAGGAATTGAACATATTATTACGAAATCTTAAAAAGCGTTATGTTAAAAACAGAACATCACATTTTTATAAACAAATTGAGTGAATGCTATATATGAATAATCGCTACTTACAGAAGGGTTTCTATGCAGCTGTGTTCACTATGGCATCTGTTCAAGCACAGGCCTCTACTTCAGTAGATTTTTCCAACCTGGTTGAACAGGTCAGCCCCGGTGTTGTCAGTGTCAATGTGGTCAAACGTTTAAGCCAGGAAGAGCTGTTACAACAACAGGTTCCGGAACTGTTACGCCGTTTCTTTGGCGATGGGGTGGTGATTCCGCAGCGTCAGGCGCCACAGGAAAAAACCGGTTATGGCAGTGCCTTCTTTATTAGCAAAGATGGCTACCTGCTCACTAACCACCATGTGATTGAAAATGCCTCCAAAGTCACCATTGTCCTGAATGATCGCCGTGAAATTGATGCCACTGTAGTCGGCAGTGATGAGCGGACCGATGTGGCCTTGCTGAAAGTATCTGGCAGCAATTTCCCTGAACTGCGTACCGGTAATGTTGATCGCCTGAAAGTTGGTGAGCCGGTGCTGGCGATTGGTTCACCATTCGGTTTTGACTATTCCGCCTCTGCCGGTATTGTCAGCGCCAAAATGCGTAACATGATGGGGGAAACCTCGGTACCGTTTATTCAGACTGACGTTGCCTTAAACCCGGGTAACTCGGGTGGACCGCTATTTAACCAGCGCGGTGAAGTGGTTGGGGTCAACTCGCGCATCTTTAGTGGAACGGGCGGCTATATGGGCCTGTCTTTCTCGATTCCGATTGATGTCGCCATGGAAGTGGCAGACCAGTTAAAACAGCATGGTAAAGTCACCCGTTCCTATTTAGGTGTGAGCCTGCAGGATATTGACCGGACGCTGGCAGAATCGTATCGACTGGATAAACCGGAAGGGTCCTTAATTACCCAGGTGGCACCGGATTCTCCAGCCGCCAAAGCCGGCTTGCGTGCCGGTGATGTAATCTTAAAATACAACGGTACCCCAATTTCACGTACCAGTGAATTACTCAATTACCTGAACCGTACTGCACCTAAACAGACCATCCAGCTGGAAGTTTTACGCGATGACCGTCGCCGGAATATCTCGGCTACTTTAAGTACTGCACCGGATGACACCCCGGCCAAGAGCAATGTTACGCCAAGCCAGAATAAAGGCCCGGTACTTGGGGTCGCAATCCGGAACCTGTCAGCAGCAGAAATGCGTCAGCTGGAAATTAAAGGCGGCGTGCTGATTCAGGAAGTCCGTCCGGGCAGTATTGCAGCGCAGTCGCGAATTTTACCGGGTGATGTCATCGTACAGCTGAACAATAGCCCAGTCACCGACAGCAACAGCTTTGTTCAGGCGGTTTCGCAGCTGAAAAAGGGCAGCGTGGCGCGTGTGACCTTAATCCGTCAGGGACAACGTGCTATTGTCGGCATGCGAATTTCCTGATCTGAGCCAGTTAAAAACCACAGCCTGCTGTGGTTTTTTTATTTTTCAATTTATCCGGGGCCAATTTTCAGTAGACTAGGGGCCTCAATAGCCGATGCAGCGGTACAGTAACAGAGCATGAGCAGTACATTTTTTGATTTAAAACTTCAGGTTCAACCCGAGCATATTGACAGTCTGGGCCATGTCAACAACGTGGTTTATGTACAGTGGATGCAGGATGTGGCCAGCGCCCATATTGAAACCTTAGGCCTGGGCATGGCGCAGTTTCTGGAAATGAAACATGCCATGGTGGCGGTGGAGCATCATGTGCAGTATCGCAAGGCTGCATTTGCCGGTGAAGAGCTGATTTTAAGAACCTGGCTCAGTGAAATTAATGCGCTGTACCTGTTTCGCCAGTATGTGTTTTATCGTCCGCAGGACCAGAGCGTGCTGTTTGTCGCGCAGACCAAATGGGCCTGTGTGGAAATAGACAGCGGCCGTCCAAAACGCATGTCGCCAAGTTTTTCCCAGGCGTATCAGCCTATTCCAGCCGATCTGAATCCGATGGATTTTAACCAGTATCCGCCACAGCCGGCATAAGCATCGTCACTGGCCGGTTTGTATCGGATGATCTAAAACCGGCCGGGCCGAAAAGCTTTGCATTATTTTGGATACTTTAAAAAATCCATCTGCTATAATCCTTCGCAATTTCTATTCGGCTTTTGCTGTGCACTGAATCTGGTTTGCATAGCGCGTTATTTTTTAAGGTAGCCCATGGCGCAAGCTAAAAAATCTGTTGATATTAAAAACATTCGTAACTTCTCGATCATTGCACATATCGATCATGGCAAGTCGACCCTTGCGGATCGTTTCATTCAGACCTGTGGCGGTTTGCAGGATCGCGAAATGCAGGCGCAAGTACTGGACTCAATGGAACTTGAGCGTGAACGTGGGATTACCATTAAAGCGACTTCGGTGACCTTGTACTATACCCATCCGAATGGTCAGGAATACCAGTTAAATTTCATTGACACCCCGGGACACGTTGACTTTTCTTATGAAGTTTCACGTTCACTGGCAGCGTGTGAAGGCGCACTACTGGTGGTTGATGCTGCCCAGGGCGTAGAAGCACAATCGGTTGCCAACTGCTATACCGCGATTGAGCAAGGTCTGGAAGTACTGCCAATTCTGAACAAGATTGACCTGCCGCAAGCAGAGCCTGAGCGTGTGATTCAGGAAATTGAAGATATTATTGGTATTGAAGCAACCGATGCGCCGACCTGTTCAGCTAAAACCGGTCTGGGGATTGCAGGTGTTTTAGAGCGTCTGGTTGATGTTATTCCAGCACCAACCGGTGATCGTGATGCGCCATTACAAGCTTTAATTGTCGACTCATGGTTTGATAACTACCTGGGCGTTGTGTCTCTGGTGCGTGTGAAGCAGGGACGTGTGCGTAAAGGCGACAAGATGTTGATGAAATCAACCGGTCAAACGCACATCATTACCTCGGTGGGTATTTTCAATCCGAAACATACTGAAACCGATATTCTGGAAGCGGGCGAAGTCGGCTTCGTGATTGCCGGCATTAAAGACATTTTTGGTGCACCAGTTGGTGATACCATTACTTTGGCAACCACGCCAGAAGTGGAAGTGTTACCGGGCTTCAAGAAAGTAAAACCGCAGGTCTATGCCGGTTTGTTCCCGATTGATGCCAGCGATTTTGAACCGTTCCGTGAAGCACTGCAAAAGCTGCAAATCAATGACTCGGCGCTGTTCTTTGAACCAGAAAGTTCGGATGCGCTCGGTTTTGGTTTCCGCTGTGGCTTCCTTGGTATGCTGCACATGGAAATCGTTCAGGAACGTTTAGAACGTGAATACGATCTGGACCTGATTTCTTCTGCGCCTACGGTTATTTATGAAGCCGTAATGAAAAATGGCCAGACCGTATATATTGACAGTCCATCGAAAATGCCAGACGGTTCCACCGTTGAAGACTTACGTGAACCGATTGCCGAATGTCATATTCTGGTGCCGCAAGAATACTTGGGTAACGTCATGACCTTGTGTATCGAGCGTCGTGGTGTGCAAAAAGATATGAAATTCATGAGTAATCAGGTATCAATTACCTTTGAAATTCCAATGGCCGAAGTGGTGATGGATTTCTTTGATAAATTGAAATCCTGCTCACGTGGTTTTGCATCACTAGATTACAACTTCGTGCGTTTTGAAAGTTCATCGCTGGTGAAAGTCGATGTCTTGATTAACGGTGAAAAAGTCGATGCGCTGGCAATGATCTGTCACCGTCAGGATGCCCGTCACCGTGGTATTGCGCTGGTTGAAAAAATGAAAGACCTGATTCCGCGTCAGATGTTTGATGTCGCAATTCAGGCGGCCATTGGGGCGCAAATTATTGCCCGTTCAACGGTAAAAGCCATGCGTAAGAACGTATTGGCCAAATGTTATGGCGGTGACGTGTCGCGTAAGAAGAAGCTGCTGGCCAAGCAGAAAGAAGGTAAGAAACGTATGAAGCAAGTGGGTAGCGTTGAAATCCCACAAGAAGCGTTCTTAGCTGTATTAAAAGTCGAACGCTAAAAAGATTAGAAGGATAAATGCCCATGGATTTTGATTTTAATTTGATCCTCGTTCCTGCCACGCTGTTTTTTATTGCTGTGTGGTTGCTGGATAAATTTGTCTTCAAGCAAAGACAGACCAAAGGGCGGGGCAATGAAAATTTCATTATCACATGGGCGTATGACTTCTGGCCGGTACTGGCCGTTGTGCTGGTGCTGCGTTCATTTTTATATGAGCCGTTTAACATCCCGTCAGATTCAATGGTGCCAACCCTGGAGACCGGGGATTTTATTCTGGTAAATAAATTTGACTATGGCGTGCGTTTGCCAATCGTCAACACCAAAATTATTGATACCGGTTCGCCAGAACGCGGTGATGTGGCGGTGTTCCGTTATCCGCCACAACCAAGCATTAGCTACATTAAGCGGATTGTGGGTTTACCGGGTGATCATATTGTTTATGATCATGGCCAATTTACCATTAACGGCGAAAAGGTGCAGAAAGTTGCACTGGAATTTAGCCGTGAAAAAGACAGCCTCGATACACCCAACTCGATTTACCATCAGGAAACTTTAGGCAAGCATACTTTTACCATGCGTGAACTGGAAGGCGTAAACGTGGCGCGTCAGGCACCCTTTATTAATTATGTCGAAAATGGTAAATATGCTTCTACAAATGGTTTATATTGGGAAGTCAAAGTTCCAGAAGGTCATTACTTCGCGTTAGGGGATAACCGCGATCAGAGTGCTGACAGCCGTTTCTGGGGTTTTGTACCTGAAGAAAACCTGACCGGCCGTGCCGTCTATATCTGGATGCACAAAGAGCCTGGTTTTAAATTGCCGTCTTTTAGCCGAAACGGCAGCATAGATTAAAATCATCCATTAGGAAAATAACAAAATGCGTCATCAACAAGGGGCATCGTATATTGCAATTCTGGTTGCAATTATTGGTTTTGCTTTTATGGCAAAAATTGCAGTTGCGGTTTGGGGACCGTATTTCGATGATCGAATGCTGGATAACCAGATTAAAGAGCAGTTGATTCATGGACCCAAAAACCTGAGTCCGCAAAAATTCATTGGGGAAATGGATAAGCGTTTAAGTATGAACAATATTCGTGATATTAAATTTGCGGATGTTGCCCAGGTCACCAATGTAGATGGTCTACAGGTGAAGAAAGACTATGAGATAAGAAAACCGTTCTTATTGAATATTGATATTGTCATGAAATTCGAGAAAAGTTTTGATCAAAGCTCAGTCCAAGCTCAATGAAACGCGTTTGGCCAGCCGCATCGGATACCAGTTTAAACAGCCGGATCTGCTCAAGCTGGCGCTGACGCATCGTTCGGTCAGTCACAAACACAACTATGAACGCCTAGAATTTCTAGGCGATTCACTTTTAGGGATGATTATTGCCAATTATCTCTACACCGCCTATCCGCAGGAAAACGAAGGGCGGCTGACCCGTATGCGCGCAACGCTGGTGCGTCAGGAAGCGCTGGGTAAAATCGCCAATGATTTAAAACTCAGTCAAAATTTAATTCTCAGTACCGGTGAATTGAAATCAGGCGGTCATCATCGCGAGTCTATACTTGCAGATGCAGTCGAGGCGATTATTGGTGCGATTTATATCGACTGTGGGGATTTAAACCTGCTACAGACGATTGTGTTAAAATGGTACGTGCCTTATCTGGATCATATTGAGCCGACCGATCAGCTCAAAGATCCGAAATCACGCCTACAAGAGTATTTACAAGCACGTAAAAAACCTCTCCCAGTTTACGAGGTTGTAGATATTCAGGGTGATGCCCCGAACCAGCATTTCAAGGTGGAATGCCGGGTCGATGCTTTACCGGTAATGAAAGGTGAAGGTTCTAGCCGCCGCTTTGCCGAGCAGGCAGTTGCCGCGGAAATTTTAAAACTCTTGGAGCAAACGTCTCAATGACAATCCATTCCGATCACAACGATGCTGATCACGAGTCGCAAAGCGACAGCCACGATTTAATCAATCAATTCTTCAGTTCACAAGGTCAGGAAATTCCATCGGATTACCGTAGCGGATTTGTGGCCATTGTGGGCCGGCCAAACGTGGGTAAATCTACCTTGATGAACCACCTGTTGGGTCAAAAACTGTCTATTACCTCGCGTAAGCCGCAAACCACCCGCCATAAAATTGTCGGGATTGATTCGCGTGAAAAATCTCAGGCGGTCTATGTCGATACCCCGGGGATGCACAAAAAAGAAGTGCGTGCCATCAACAAAATGATGAACCGTGCCGCGCACTCGGCGCTGCGTGATGTGAACCTGGTATTATTCGTCGTCGATGCACAAAAATGGACCCAGAACGATGAACTCGTACTGGAGAAATTGAAAAATGCAGACATGCCAGTCATTCTGGTGATCAATAAACTGGATACCTTCGAGAATAAAAATCAGGCGCTGCCGCTGATTCAGGAGCGCGCCAAGCTGATGAACTTCGCAGAAATTGTACCGGTATCTGCGCTGCGTGGTGCCAATCTGGAACATCTGCGTGACACCATTGAGCAGTATCTGCCATTCCAGCCACCGCTATATTCATTTGATCAGGTTACCGACCGTTCCGAGCGCTTCCTGGCCTCTGAAATTATTCGTGAAAAAATCATGCGTCAGCTCGGTGAAGAACTGCCATACGATTTAACCGTACAGATTGAATCATTTAAAACCGAAGAGCCGGCTTTAAATGAAAAAACCGGTCGTATGAAACCGGCTTGTACCTATATTGATGCCACCATCTTCGTAGACCGTCCGGGCCAAAAAGCCATTGTGATTGGTGAAAAAGGTGCTAAGCTGAAAAAAATCGGGATGGATGCCCGTGTCGATATGGAAAAAATGTTCGAACAGAAAATCATGCTCACGCTTTGGGTGAAAGTCAAAGGTGGCTGGTCAGATGATGAACGTGCATTAAAAAGCTTGGGATATAGCGATATCTAAGCCATGAAACGAGGAACTGTAATGACCAAAATTGCTGTGATTTTAGCCTGCATGTTCATGCTGCAAGGCTGTATTCATAAGGTGGTTACAGTTCCGGTTAAAGTGGCCTATAAAACCACCAAAGGCGTGGTCAAAGGCACGGCCGCTGTGGTCGGTGCAGTCATTCCCGATGGGGATGAAGAAGATGAAAGCAAAAAGAAAGATGATTAGGCTGATATTCTGCCCGCATGCGTAATGAAGTCTTGCATGGCTACCTGATCCATCATCGTAAATACCGCGAGCGTAGTCATATTGTGCATCTGTTTACCCAGGAATATGGGCGGATTGATGGTATTTTAAGACAAACCCCGCCACCACAATATCAACCGATTAGCCTGCAGGCCTCGGGTAAATCTGAACTGAAAAATTTTACCAAACTGGAAATTATCAACCAGCCCGTATTTTTCTTTGGCGATGCCTTTTTCTCCGGTTTTTATCTGAATGAAATTTTGCTGCGTCTGTGTCCGCTCGAAGTCGAGATGCCCGAGACTTTTCTGCAATATGCCACGACTTTGCAGCAATTGCAGCAGCTGTCGAGCCATCCGCAGCCGAACAGCTTTTTAAGACAGATTCTGCGCCAGTTTGAGCATGTGTTGCTGCAAGAACTGGGTTATGCTATCGACTTTGAAGTGGATGCCAACCAGCGGCCGATTGGTGCAACGCAGCAGTACCAGTTTTTATTAAATGAAGGCTTTATGCCAACGGCGCAGGCTTCCCGTTCTGGTTTAAGTGGCGCGCAGATTTTGAGTATGCGTGACCATGAAAAGGGTAGGGATTTTAATCCAGAACAGTTACAATTACTGTCTAAATTATATCGGCAGATGATCAGCTCCCTGCTGGGAGATCGGCCGTTAAAAAGTCGTCAATTGTGGATACAGAACTCCCAAACACAATCGTAATTAGGAAAAGAGTATGGCTGCATTACTTGGTGTAAATATTGACCATGTTGCAACATTGCGACAAGCACGTGGCACCACTTACCCAGATCCGGTCAATGCCGCACTGATTTGTGAACAGGCTGGTGCAGAGGGTATTACCTTGCATCTGCGTGAAGATCGTCGTCATATTCAGGATGATGATGTGCGTCGTATGCGTCCATTGCTGAAAACCCGCATGAATCTGGAAATGGCGGTGACTGATGAAATGGTCGAGTTCGCCAAAGAAATCAAACCGCATCATGTTTGCTTTGTCCCGGAAAAACGCCAGGAAGTCACCACTGAAGGTGGACTGGATGTGGTCGGTAATTTTGCGGCGGTAAAAGCGGCAACGCAGGCTCTCTCTGTTCTGGGTTGTGATGTATCCCTGTTTATTGATGCTGACTTTGCCCAGATTGATGCCGCAGTTGCTTGTGGTGCACCAACCATTGAAATTCATACCGGTGCCTACGCCGATGCTGAAACCGCAGAGGCGCAGCAGGCTGAGCTGGAACGTATTGTGAAAGGTGCCGAATATGCCGCGGCCAAAGGTCTGGTGGTGAATGCCGGCCATGGCCTGAATTTAGATAACGTGACGCCGATTGCCGCAATTCCGCAAATTCACGAACTGAATATTGGTCACTCGCTCATTGCCGATGCGGTGTTTGTGGGTCTGGCCCAAGCTGTACAGCAAATGAAAGCAGCGATTAAAGCTGCACGATAATCCTGAAGTTTTTGTATGTCGACAATCAATTATGATGAACTCATGAAGCCGGTGATCGGCTTCCTGGGCTGTGAAACCCCGCAAGCCTGGCTGGATGAAGCGCTGAACAATCTGGAAATCCTGATGCAGGATCATGCCAACTGCGAGAAAAAAGCCGCCGGTACAGCCATGAACCTGATGTTCCGCTACAGCTTCTTTACCGATTTGCAGGTCAAACTGGCGCAACTGGTTCGTGAAGAAATGCTGCATTATGAACAGGTGCTGGAATTTATGAACAAACGCGGACAGGAGTGGAAAGGCTTGAGCGCAGGCCGTTATGCCGGCGGCTTACGCAAAGAAATCCGTACCTACGAGCCAGAAGCGTTAATTGATGTACTGGTGATTGGCGCCTTTGTAGAAGCGCGTTCCTGCGAGCGGTTTTATGCCTTGGCACCGCATGTTGATGAAGAGCTGGGGCGTTACTACCGCTATTTGCTGAAATCTGAATCGCGTCATTATGAAGATTATCTGGCACTAGCATTGGACGTTGCCAAAACTGCCAAGCTAAAAAATCCGGAAGAAGATATTCAGGGCCGGATTCAGCATATTCGTGAAGTGGAAAAAAATCTGATTTTAAGCCCGGATGATACTTTCCGTTTCCATAGCGGTGTGCCGGCGCAGGCAGCTTGAAACAGTCAATATTTTTTGAGAGAAAACGGGACTTCGGTTCCGTTTTTTTATGGCTGTGAGAAGGGGAATCAGGGCTGATTTACCTGTTTTTGAAGATAGATGCTCTGCTGATCTGGCGATTGACGTCTCGCCATTAGATCGCTCGGGAAGATCCTAATCTTCTTTTTTTATAACCTTCAGATGTGAATCGCTGTAGGAATTAAAAAGATTGAAAGCTATAAATTTTGGCAATAAAAAAGCCCAAGTCTTAAATGCTTGGGCTTTCTTGAATTTGGCTCTCCCACCTGGGCTCGAACCAGGGACCTGCGGATTAACAGTCCGTCGCTCTACCGACTGAGCTATGGGAGAATCTGAATGCGATTATAGAGGGATTTCAGCAGGGGTCAAGCGAAAACTGTCATCTTTTTTACATTTAAAGTTTATATGCTTTTTATTTGTGCAAAATAAAATAAAACACGAAAAAATCTTGCAAAGCAAAAAATCTGTTGTTAGATTAAATCCAGAAAGTCGTTTGACCAAATGGTTAAACAGTGTGGATTTAAACCAACTTGCCAGCACAAAAATGGCTAAATCGGAGACAGCGAATGAATACGCTCAGCATCCCTGAAATTTTTGCAAATCTCAATTTTTACAAAGACAACTACCTTTCTCTTATCAGCAATCCAGCAGATTATTATACGCCTGTTGCTTCGGCCTATATCAACATATGGCCAGTCGGGCATGTCGATCTGTATCTGGGCGATTTGCTGCAGCTGTGGTTTAGTGAAAAATGGCTGATCAATGGGCCATGTTTCCAGCTTTCAGAGCATCCGGATCATGCAACCCGCACGCCATTACAGCGCAGCCAGGATTTATACCTGTATCAGCTTGCCGGCAGTGCCTTGTCGGGTAGTAACCGCTGCCGGGTCTGGTCGGCTTCTGAACAAAAAGAACTGCGGGTGAGTCTGGATAGTGCCTTTAAATATTACTGTATTTATAAGGGTACAGACCGTCCTGACATCTCACGCAGTCAGCTCATTCAGGCGCTGAAAAAGGCCATCTAACCGTTATCTATGGTCCGCTGAATTGAGCGTTTAGAGCAAATCAGGCCATAAAAAAACCGCGAACAGGTCGCGGTTTTTTTATTGCTCAGAAGAGATTATTGAGCAGCTTTTTCAGCTTCGATCGACGCAATCGCTTCATCAACGCCTTCGATTGAATCCGCCGCTTTCTTGATACGCGCTAACGCATCTACCAGCACTTCATCAGCCGTTGCATAAGAGATACGCATGAAACCGCCTAAACCGAATGCATCACCTGGAACCACGGCCACGCCCGTTTCTTCCAGTAACCATGCAGAGAATTCTGTGCAAGATTTTAAGCCTTTAGCACGAATCAGTGGTTTGATGTTGGCGTAAGCATAGAACGCACCATCTGCAGGTAAGCAAGAAATACCTTTGATGTCGTTCAGGCCGTTTACCACCAGGTCATGACGGCGTTTAAACGCTTCAATCATTGGTTGTAGAACGTCTTGAGGACCATTTAATGCAGCTTCTGCAGCCACTTGTGAAATAGACGTCGGGTTAGACGTAGACTGAGACTGGATTTTTTTCATCGCACCGATCAGTTTAGCAGGGCCCGCTGCATAGCCGATACGCCAGCCAGTCATGGCATAGGCTTTAGACACACCGTTTAACACGATAGTGCGGTCATACAGGTCTGGTGCAACAGTAGCGATGTTGTAGAACTCGTCATCCCAGCGGATTGGTTCGTACATGTCGTCAGATGCGATATACACTTCTGGGTATTTACGCAGTACTTCAGCCAGAGCTTCCAGTTCAGCTTTGGTGTAGATCATACCTGTCGGGTTAGACGGGCTGTTCAGTACCACTAAACGGGTTTTGTCTGTGATGGCTGCTTCTAACTGAGCAGGAGTGATTTTGAAGCGTTGTTCTTCGCCACATTTTACAATCACTGGCACGCCTTCAGCGATGATGACCATATCTGGATAGCTTACCCAGAATGGCGCAGGGATGATCACTTCATCACCTTTGTTTAACAGTGCAAGTGCCAAGTTAAAGAATGATTGTTTACCACCGCAAGACACCAGAATCTGGTTGGCTTGGTAGTCAAGGTTATTGTCACGTTTTAGTTTCGCAATAATGGCTTTTTTCAGGCCTGGCGTACCGTCAACAGCGGTATATTTGGTAAAACCGTTGTTAATCGCTGCAATTGCTGCATCTTTGATGTGTTGTGGTGTATCGAAATCCGGTTCGCCTGCACCCAAGCCAATTACGTTATGACCAGCAGCTTTCAATTCAGCAGCTTTGTTTGTCACAGCAAGCGTTGGGGACGGTTTGATGGCATTTACACGATCAGAGAGACGTACGTCCACGGCAGTATTCCTTCTTATAGGGATTAAAAAATAAAAAGCACACTATCTTAGCTCAAAAATAGTCACTTCGTCGTTTAAAATCTCAACAAATTAATAAAAAATCACGAAATTTGTGCTTCTGCGCCTCAAAATAAGGCATTTTTGAGAATAAAAAGCCGGAGGCTCGCTTCTGACTGCAAAAAACCTTAAAATAGCGCTAATTTGATTTGAGTTATCGTCATGAGTAAGCAGCAGCCTACTTCAAAAAAACCTGTGGTAAAACTCCCATTCCCAATGCCATCTGCGGAAGAAAAAGCCCAGATGGATGCCTTGCATAATCAGGTTCGTCCTAAAGATGAAGGTTATGCCGACAAGCTGTTTCCACCACCACGTGGGACCCGTAAATCTATGGGTAAACGCTAAGAAAAATGCCACGTTCTGTGGCATTTTTTATGGGCGCTTGATGGGTTTAATCCTGGGTTTCACGCCGGTCAAACTGGACATAATAGGCGCGTTTTTGGGTGTACATGGCCTGATCGGCGCGTTTTAGCATCTCTTCAATACTTTCCTGTGGTAGTGTGGTCGCAGACCCAATCGACTGATTCAGCATCTGATTACCATGAAACTGACTGTCAATTAACAGCAGTTCCTGCAAGCCTGCCAAACAGTTGTGCAGGGCAATCTCATCGGCACCCGGCAGCAAAATCACAAATTCATCACCACCAATGCGGCAGGCACTGTACTGGGTATTCTGGACAAGCTGATTCAGCAGTTCACCGGTGCGTCTGAGCAGATCATCACCGCTATCATGGCCAAAGGCATCATTCACAACTTTTAAGCCATTCATATCAATATAGATACTGGACACAGGCCGCAGACTGCTGCGCTCTAAACGATTCACTTCTTCAGTATAATGCGAGCGATTCAAAAGCTTGGTCAGCACATCATGCTTGCCCAGATATTCCAGATAGTTTTCGGCTTTTTTACGCGCGGTAATATCGGTCAAGGCCACCTGAACCGTGCTCCAGTCCTCTTCATAGCCGGGAAATACGGTAAATTGCAGCAATACATGGCGGATGCTGCCATCCAGCGCATAATTGATGGCTTCACGCTGATGGTGAATATTGCCGTTCCAGAGCTCGATCAGCTGTTCCCTGAACGTATGCTGCATTTCACCGGCAAAAATTTTATGAATATTTTGCAGCAGGGTGTTTTTGTCCGGGGCGCCAAATAAATCCAGCGTGGCCTGATTGACATCAATAATCAGTACATCGCGGATACATTGCTGGATAAAATCCGGATGCACATCTAAAAAGGTATTGAAATCATCTATGCCCAAATGGCGCAGCTGATCGAGCCGGCTTTTAATCCGGCTAAAATCTTCCACCCACAAGGAGGTGGGAGAATAGACAAAGCGCGATTCAGCCAGTAAACGCTGCTGATCTGCCTGCCGGCGCGCTGCGGTATAAGGGGTAATGTTTTCGGTACTGACCAGCACCAAAGACAGGTCATGCTCATGTGAAGGGACTACGGTGCCGCGTAACTGGATATCCAGCCGTTTACCGTTCAGGCTGTAATTGACCGCCTGACTGGAAAATTCGGTTTGACCTTCCCACAAGCTGATCAGCTCATCAATATGGGTACTGGCCATATCACCTTTAAAAATCTGCTCCAGGTTGCTAATTAAATGCTGCAGATCTTGGGCTTCATACAGTTCCAGGGTTTTCTGGTTTACGCTCAGAATTTTAATTTTACGGGCACATTCAATGACACGGCTTGGATCTTCCAGTAAATAGCCACGTAAATCCTGAATGCCTTGTGCGCGCCACAGCTCAAACTGTTTTTTAATTTCACTAAAGTCTTCCAGCCACAGGGCAATCGGCGCAAGGGTAAAAACAGGCGTGTCCAGTATTGTCATAGTCTGAAGCTCGATTATTCTAGTGAATGAAAAATAGAATTATAATCAAGTTTTTATTATGTGATAAGAATTGTGTTTATTTTTATAAGTGTGATTTACATCACTGAATTAAAAAGCAGCCGGCTCAGTGGCCGGCTGCTCTGGTATTAAAAAGAGGGATTATTTTTTGGCCCGATGCGCCGGACGCGGTGGGGTAATTTCACGTTGACCATGCCAGACTTCGGCAAAATCCTGTTCATTAATACTATACAGTTCCAGTAAGGCTAGAATCACCCCGCCAAACAGCATGGAACCTTCAGAGTTGCTTTGCCATTCGAAGACCTTGCCTTTCAGGCCATATAAAATATCTTCAATTTCAAAAATCCGGTCACGGCCATTGCTGTCGGTCGGGTACATCTGGGTATTCAGCAAAATTTTAGCCAGACTTTTTTCATTGTCATTTAAAGCCAGTACTTCAATCAGCTCATCCGGATTGCTGGCAAAAATCACCGGATCACGAAAAATGGTATGCAGAAAATGCTGGTTCAGTTTCGGTAAAGATTTCTCGACAAAAGGCCGGAAGGAGGCCGGGAAAATCACATTGTGGGAAATGCCTTTAAACATCGGGGCGATTTCCTCGACTTTATAACCGGCAATACCACAGCCAATTGAAGTCAGAAAATACTTCATTTTCGGATGATTTTTGGTATAGGTTTTAAAGTCATCTATATAGTGCTGAATTTGCGACAGCGGCATTTGCTGCAAATGCTCGTTCATGGTTGGAATGGCAAAGCTTTGTCCGGCCCAGCCACGCCCTACGCCGCGCACGGCGCCAAAGTGTTGCAGGGCAGTGCGCGCTGCACCGCCGGCATGATCACCCGCCAGATTACTGCCAAAGACAAAAATCGTATCTTCAGGCAAGCTTTTAATAATACTTTCATCATGATATCGGTAAGTCATTGTCATTAAATCTATGTGATCCCTTGTGTTCATGTTGCCCGTGAAGCGGGGCAGAATCAAGTGAAAAAGCACAAGACGAGGGTGTTTTTCTGTTTCACATGAAGATTTTGCTTTGATCTGGGTATGTCTGGTGAGAGTGTGCCAAACAGCAGCGGGTGAAGGTCTTTATTTCAGTTGCACTGCGGACTAAAAACAGAACCTTGCCGATGCTGCCGGTGACAAGAAAGTGTACAAAAATTACAATCTGAAGCCAGATAATAGGCTGAATCTGTTAGACTATTTTTTTCGATCTGTATGAGTACGCTATCCGTGAGTGATCATCAACCTTTTGAATTGGTTACCCATTATCAACCTGCTGGAGATCAGCCGCAGGCCATTGAAAAGCTGGTGCGGGGAATTCAAAAGGGCATGCATGATCAGTTGCTGCTGGGGGTAACCGGTTCCGGCAAGACCTATACCATGGCCAACGTGATTGCCCAGTTACAGCGGCCAACTATTGTGATGGCGCATAACAAGACTCTGGCGGCCCAGCTCTACGGCGAATTTAAAGCCTTTTTCCCGCATAACTCGGTTGAATATTTTGTCAGTTATTATGACTACTATCAGCCGGAAGCCTATGTGCCATCTTCCGATACCTTTATTGAAAAAGATGCTGCCATTAATGATCACATTGACCAGATGCGACTGTCGGCGACGCGGGCATTACTGGAACGTCGTGACTCGATTATTGTGGCATCGGTATCGGCTATTTACGGTCTGGGTGATCCGAATGCCTATATGAGCATGTTGTTGCATGTGGTGCAGGGCGACCGGATTCAACGTGAAGACATCATCCGCCGGCTGGTAGAAATGCAATATAGCCGCAATGAACTGGAATTTTTGCGCGGGACCTACCGGATTCGCGGTGAAATTATTGATATTTTCCCGGCAGAATCAGAGCAGAATGCCATCCGGATTGAACTGTTTGATGATGAGGTTGATTCGATCCGCTGGTTTGATCCGCTGACCGGCAAAATGATCCGCAAAGTGCCACGCGTCACCATCTACCCGAAAAGCCACTATGTCACGCCTAAAGACCATCTGCAGCGCGCCATTGAAACCATTCGTGAAGAACTGAAAGAGCGTTTAGGCTTTTTCCGTGCACATGACAAGCTGCTGGAAGCACAGCGTATTGAGCAGCGTACCCGTTATGATCTGGAAATGATGCAGCAGCTCGGCTATACCAATGGCATTGAAAACTATTCCCGTCATTTATCCGGTCGTCCGGCCGGTGAAGCGCCACCGACCCTGTTTGACTATGTGCCGGATGATGCCTTGCTGATTATTGATGAGTCGCATGTTACCGTGCCACAAATTGGCGCCATGTATAAAGGTGACCGTTCGCGTAAGGAAAACCTGGTCAATTATGGTTTCCGTTTGCCAAGTGCGCTGGATAACCGGCCAATGAAATTTGAAGAATGGGAACGGATTATTCCAAGCACTATTTATGTCAGTGCCACACCGGCGCAGTATGAACTGGAAAAAGCCGAGCAGATTGTAGAGCAGGTGGTGCGTCCAACCGGTCTGATTGATCCGGAAATTGAAATCCGTCCGGTGCTGACCCAGGTCGATGATGTCCTGTCGGAAATTAACCTGCGTAAAGATAAAAACGAACGGGTTCTGGTCACGACCTTAACCAAGCGCATGGCCGAAGATTTAAGTTCCTATTTAAAAGAATACGGCATTAAAGTGGCCTATCTGCATTCCGATATTGATACGGTCGAGCGGGTCAAGATTATTCATGAGCTGCGTACCGGAATTTATGATGTGCTGGTGGGGATTAACCTGCTGCGTGAAGGTCTGGATATGCCAGAAGTCTCGCTGGTGGCGATTCTGGATGCCGACAAGGAAGGCTTCCTGCGTTCCGAACGTTCGCTGATTCAGACTATTGGTCGTGCTGCGCGGAATATTGCCGGCAAAGCAATTTTATATGCCGACCGGATAACCGATTCCATGCAAAAAGCCATTGATGAAACTGAACGTCGCCGTGCCAAGCAAATTGAATTTAACCAGCTACATGGTATTACTCCGCGCAGTGCTGTGCGTCAGGTCATTAAAGAAATTGATACCGGCGAGGTGCTGGAAGAAGATGTAATTGATGAGCAGATGGCAGCACAAACCTTGGCATTAACCGCGGATGAACGGCATATCGTGTCGGACCCGAAACTGTTTGCCAAGCATGTGGCCAAGCTGGAAAAAGAGATGCTCAAAGCCTCAAAAGAATTGCAGTTTGAACAGGCCGCACGTCTGCGTGATGAAATTATTCGTTTGAAGGCACAAATGCTGCAGTAAAGAAAAGTGTGGGAACTGTTAAAAAACTCCTTACATAACACAACAGTAAATACCTGAATTTACCGTTAATTTAGCCAAGTATGCTGAGAACTCCAGAACAATATTGAAGGTATAAGGTGACCTGATGAAAACGAATAATCTCCCTAAAGCGAGTTATAAATTGGCAAAAATTGCCGTAGGCGGGGCAGTGCTGGTCGGTTTAGGGCTGGCCACCATGGCTTATGCCCAGAAAGAGCCACTACCCACCGTTGAAAAAGTGGAATTGGATCGTTACCTAGGGGTCTGGTATGAGGTGGCACGTAAACCGATGTCCTTCCAGAATAAATGTGATAGGGATGTCACGGCGACCTATACCTTAAATGAAAATGGCAATATCAAGGTCGATAATCGCTGTATCACCAAAAATGGCGAACAAACCGTCTCTATTGGTGAAGCCTTTGTACAAAATGCGCCGTTTAATACCAAACTGAAAGTCAGCTTCCTGCCAGAATTTATCCGCTGGATGCCAATTGGTCGCGGTGATTACTGGGTGCTAAAACTGGATGAAGATTATCAGACCGTGCTGGTCGGTGAGCCACATCGCAAATATATGTGGGTGTTGTCGCGTACCCCGCAGGCCAATCCCGAAGTGATCAATGAATATCTCGAATATGCCAAGTCTTTAGGCTATAACCTGGATGATATTATTCACACCAAACAGACAGCCCGTTAAAGCAATCTCCTACTAAAAATACACCATGCTCCGGCATGGTTTTTTTATTTTTCGGTCAATAATTCATACACGAACAGAGTTTTCCGGAGATGAACTGAGTATAATCAGCGCTCGGCAAAGATCAGGAGTGAAAGATGTATAAAGGCGTTGCTTTGTCTGTATTGGCATCCATCACTTTTGGTGTGCTGTATTTCTATACCCAGTTTCTGCAACCTTTAGACAGTGAAGAAACTTTTGCCTGGCGCATGCTGTCCACCTTGCCTTTTATCACCCTGTTTATGTGGTGGAGTGGTGATTTAAAGCATGTGGCCGAGATTTTCAGGCGGGTGCTACAACAGCCGCTTTTATTGCTGTGGCTGCTGATCAGTTCGTTCTTATGTACCACGCAACTGTGGCTGTTTTTATGGGGGCCAATTAACGGCCGTGGTCTGGAAGTGTCGCTCGGTTATTTCCTGTTGCCACTGGTGATGGTGCTGGTTGGCTGTGTGCTGTATAAGGAAAAACTGTCCAGCTGGCAAATGCTGGCGGTGGCGCTAGCCGTACTGGGCGTCGGACATGAAATCTGGCGCATTGGCAGTGTGGCCTGGGAAACTGTGTATGTGGCGCTAGCTTATCCTTTGTATTTCTTTTTACGCCGTCAGTTTAAAACCGACAATTTAGGCGGTTTCTGGTGGGATCTGTTCCTGATTTTACCAGTCGCGTTTTATCTGGGCTTTGTTTATAGCGACAGCATGGCATTGCTGTTGAATTACTCGCATCTGATCTGGGCTGTGCTGGGACTGGGCTTTTTAAGTGCCTTAGGTTTGGGCAGTTATATTCTGGCCAGCCGTTATTTGCCTTTTGTGATTTTTGGTTTGCTTAGCTATCTGGAACCGGTGTTGCTGGCTTTCGCCTCGATGATGCTGGGCGAGCGTGTTGAAGCCGATGAATGGCTGACCTATATTCCAATCTGGCTGGCGGTATTGCTGCTGGTGATTGAAGGTGTACTGCATGTACTGAAACAGAAACGGCAGGAACGGGCCTTGCAAAAAAATGTCCAGAACTATCAGGACCGGCTGGAATAGCAAAAAAATATTGTTATCAGTCGGTAAAACTTGTCTGATAAAGCAACAAACAGATAACTTGCTCTTTTTTATATGAAAAATAGCGGTTTTTAAAGATTTAGGAGCGAAATCATAAAAATAATTACAACTATTTTGCAAATTTATACTGAATATATAGCAAAATAGAGCGGTCTTAGACAGCTTTTGATTCAATCTTGCCGCCAATTCCATTACAATTGTCGGGTTTTGAATTTTATGCCTAGATATACAATTAATTAGAGGACGTATCTGTGAGCAAAGAGACTATCATCGCCCTACACGCAGAGCACCAAGGTCGCTGGAAAAACCGTGAAGAAATCGCGGAACAAATGATCGCTTTGATCGGTAAGCTGTACCGTGAGAAAAATATTGTTGTTTCAGTATTTGGACGTTCTTTAGTTAACCGTTCAGTGATTCAGATTTTAAAAGCACACCGTTTCACGCGTATGATGGACGTTGAGCTTTCAGTTGTACACACTTTCCCGATTCTTGAAGCATTAGCAAAAGTTGAAAACATTGGTACTGCTGAAATCGACCTGGGTAAACTTGCGGTTGCCTTTAAAGAGCAAGGCGGCGATGCAGATGCATTTGTAGCAGCTGCAGTCAAAGCGGTTGAAGGTCGTCCAACTTCTGTAGAAGGCCGTGATGTTGTACTTTACGGTTTCGGTCGTATCGGTCGTATCCTGGCACGTTTAATGATTGGTCAGTCTGGTCTTGGCCGTGGCTTGAACTTAAAAGCCATCGTAGTGCGTAAATCTGCAGATGGTGATTTGGAAAAACGTGCGTCTTTATTACGTCGTGACTCGATCCATGGTCCATTCTCTGGCACCATTTCTGTTGATGAAGAAAACGAAGCAATCATTGCGAATGGTCAGTTCATTAAAGTGATCTATGCTTCTAACCCGTCTGAAGTAGATTACACTGCATACGGTATTAACAATGCACTGGTAATCGACAACACCGGTAAATGGCGTGATGCTGACGGTCTGGCTCAGCACCTGCAATGCCCAGGCGCAGCACGTGTCATTCTGACTGCACCTGGTAAAGGTGACATGAAGAACGTTGTTTATGGTGTAAACCAGGGCGACATTCTGGATGAAGATGCCATCATCTCTGCAGCAAGCTGTACTACAAACGCAATCACGCCAACCTTGAAAGTGTTAGACGACAAATACAAGGTGCTTAACGGTCACGTTGAAACAGTTCACTCGTTCACTAACGACCAGAACCTGATCGACAACTACCACAAAGCTGACCGTCGTGGCCGTGCTGCGACATTGAACATGGTAATTACTGAAACTGGCGCAGCGAAAGCAGTGGCGAAAGCACTTCCAGCGCTGAAAGGCAAGTTAACCGGTAACTCTGTACGTGTTCCAACACCAAACGTATCACTGGCGATTCTGAACCTGACGCTTGAGAAAGAAGTTGAGCGTGACGAAGTGAACGAATACATCCGTCAAATCTCAATCAGCTCGAACCTGCAAGGTCAGATCGGTTATACCAACTCGACTGAAGTGGTATCTTCTGACTTCATCGGTTCACGTACTGCAGGTGTATTCGACGCGCAAGCAACCATCACTTCAGGTAACCGTTTAACGGCTTATGTATGGTACGACAACGAAGTTGGCTATAGCTGCCAGGTACTGCGTATCGCTGAACAGATGGGTGGCGTAAGCTATCCAAAAGTTCCTGCTGAAACAAGTGCTTAATTTGTAGTGCAGATCAGAAAGAGCCTCATTTGAGGCTCTTTTTTTATCTTCCATTAAAATAATAAGCAAAGATGCTATACAAAAAATTGCAAACCGTATCACGGTTTTTGGGCACAATTTCTGTCGAGAAAAACAAAAATGACAGATAGGATAAACCGTTGCCAAACAGATTGATGCTCCGCGGCATAATCTTGATGGTGCTGGCAGCCATGGTAGGTGTAGCAATTGCCTTATGGATTTTTCGGCATTTTCAGATTTATATTCCGCTCGAAAACCAGCAGGTCAATATTGATTTGCAGGAAGCACTCCAAGCCGAAGTTAAAATTCATGATGCACTGGATGTCGATGTCAGTGGCCGGGTCAATGCGGTTATTCCCATTCAGGAAAATCTGGATATTCCGCTGACCCAAACCTTAAATCCACGGGTGTATTTTGATACGCATGTCCCAATTCGTACCACCATTCCGGTGCGGGAAACCCTAAAAATTAACCAGCCCTTGGCGGTTGATACCCAGGTCAAAGTCAGGTTAATGGGTAAAGACATCAGTTTGCCGCTCAAAGGCACCATTCCCATTGTGCTGGATGTCCCCATTTATATGGATGTGCCGCTGGCGCAAAAAGTCCATTTAAAATTTAATGCGCCGGTAAAAACTGTATTAAAAGAAAACCTGAATATTCCATTAAAAACCACACTGAATACCCAGATTCCGGTACAAGGTCATTTAAATGTGCCAATTCAAACCGCGCTGAAGGCCTCGGTGGATGTAAAAAATACCTTGCCAATTAAGATTGAGCAGGGTGAGCTGAATATTCCTTTAAACAGTATTCGTCTGGCGACGGCCGAAACGGCGCAGCCACAGACTACTGTACAAATGGTCGAGTAGAGGAGCGTGCAAGATGTTTTCTTCACTTCGCCATCAGCTTGTGTTGGGCTTGATTGTGGCTGCGCTGGTCGCATTTCTATTCTGGCTGTACTTAAATATTCAGGCCTCGATGTATGTGAATGCCCAAAAAGCACGGCTGTTGTTACCGGAAGATTTACCCACTCATATTGAGGTCGGCAATTATTTACAGGCGCATACCCAAGGCCATTTAGATACTGAAATTCAGCTGGATCAGCAGGTGCAATTGCCATTAGAAGGCAAATATCCGGCCAATCTGCAATTTGTGGTCACCACACCGATTGATGTAAAAGTGGACTATAAAACCCATATTCAAATTGATCAGCTGATGCCATTACAGACCAGCACCGATTTAATCTATCAGAATCCGTTATTGCCCAAACTGCCGTTACAGCTGGATATTCCAATTAAAATGAGTGTGCCGTTTCATTTGCAGCGCACCTATCGGCTGCCAGTGAAGATTTTATTTAATGGCCCGGTCGGTCTGGAATTTCATGAGCTGTTAAAGGTTCGCTTGCTGCATCAATTTGCGCTGCAATTAAATCTGAATGATCCAATGACCTTGCAGAAAGTTTCCGGTTTTAATGCCACGATGCGTAATGTTGAGCGACGCACACATGCCAATCTGGATATGAAAATGGATCTGAAACTGAGCCAGATCCATCCATAAACTGAAGCTGACTTTAGATCAGTTTCTGCAAAATGCTTGTAATACTTGCGGTTGGACGTCCCAGTAATGTTTGCAAATCCTGGCTTTGGCTATACATGACGCCATCTTGGGTTTGAGCATCGACATCCGCCAAGAAACTGGCAAAATCCTCATCTAAGCCCACCTGTAGCAACAGTTGCTCAAAGGCTTCAGGGCTTAAGTTATTGTACTGCACTGGTTGTTGACTCACCTCGGAGATGGCTTGAGCAAGATCAGCCTTAGTAAAGCTTTGGCTTGATGCCAACTCATAGGTTTTATTCAGATGGGTATCCGTGAGTAATACACGTGCAATTGCTTCAGCATATTCGTCACGAGACGCGGCACTAATTTGACCATCCCCACTTGCACCATATATTGTGCCATGTTGGATCTCTTGGGTTAAGCCACCCAAATAGTTCTCGATATACCAGTTGTTGCGAAGCAGGGTATAGCTCAATCCACTTTCTTGAATCAATTTTTCAGTTTCACGATGTTCCTGTGCCAAGCCTAAACTGGAGTGATCTGCATTTAACAAACTGGTATAGGCAATATAAGGAACTTGACTCGCCTGGGCGGCTTCAATCACAGCCTGGTGTTGTGCCGTACGACGGCCAATTTCATTGGCTGAAATTAAAAGTAACTTATCCACGCCCAATAACGCAGTCGTTAAACTTTCAGGCTTGTCGTAGTCGAAATGGCGGATTTCGATGCCTTTCGGTAATTGTGCCTGGGCTTTTTCAATATTACGGACTAATGCAATAAGGTGATGTTCTGAACTTAAATTGAAAAGATGGTGGATCACCAATTGACCCAACTGACCGGTTGCACCTGTAATCGCAATATTCATATCTCACTCCAACATTGTTTGAAAAATAATCTTGATGGTTAAATACTAATCTGATAACTTACTAAATGTAAGTAAGTACCAAAAAAGTAAGCCTATTACCCACAGGAAAGATTTTTATGTCAGCTTATGAAACCAGTAAATTGCTTGGTCAGGTTTTATCCACAGATTGTCCATCGCGTGAAATTTTGGAACACTTAACCAATAAATGGTCGGTATTGGTTCTGCGCTGTTTAAGTGATGGTGTACATCGTTTTAGCGAGTTAAAGCAGCGCATTGAAGGGGTAAGCGAGAAAATGTTAGCGCAGACTTTAAAAATGCTGGAACAAGATGGTTTTATTTTAAGAACGGTTTATCCAGTTGTGCCACCAAAAGTAGAATATCAGCTGACGATTTTGGGTTCGCAAGCGTCTGAAAAGTTGAATTACTTGATTGGATGGGTAGAGCGTAGTTTGCCGGAGATTTTAGAGAATAAAGCGCGTGTTTCAAAATAGACATTAAGTTGCGGGTGGGGAAGCAATAATGAAACCCTCTGAACATCTGGCCGCATCACTTTTAGTGGTCTATGCCATTATTTTGACTTTTATTTCATAGCCGAATTCCATAACTTAAGCACAAACATGTTGGGCTCATTTTCAATTTCTGGAAGACACGACTGGAGATCAAAGCTTAAAGGATAGGATTAAATAATTTAATCATAAAAGAATAGGATTATATTCAAGCTATTCGCGGAGGTTAACGTCGAAAAATATCGAGTTTATTGATTATCGAGTATCTAGGCTTGGAAAAGAAATGGGTCATACTTTTATCGCGTTAGGTCAGAAGTTAATGCGCTATGCAATTGATCAACAATAATAAAAAGAAATATTTTTATAAGCTAGTTTAAACTTCTCATTCAGCATAACAGCCCCTCATCCTAGCCTTCTCCCAAAGGGAGAAGGAACTTGCAGGATTTATCTTATGAATGAGTCATGAGCAGTGATGAATCAAAATATTTTAAGCCTGTTTCATCTTTTTAAAATCAAAACGGTCAATCACTAAAATACCAAGCGCAAAGACTAGTCCAAGTGCCACACAGCCAATCCATTCAAAATGTTCCCAGGCATACACCGCACCGAGTGAACCAATGGCTGCCCCTGAAAAGTAAATGGTCATATATACCGCATTAATTCTTGAACGCGCTTTAATATCAATCCGATAGACCAGGTTCTGGTTTAATACGTGAAATGCGGTCAGGCCAAAATAGCTCATCAGTACCCCAATCGCGTAGACCACAATATTCTGCTGGGCAAAAAACAGCGGAATACAGGACAACAGCATCAGGGAAATACATAGCGTTGCAACCAGATTTTCCTTGCCTTGTCCCACGGTTTTCCCCGACCAGCTGGCCGAATAAATCCCGATCACGCCAAGTAAGCCAAACAGGCCAATTTCAAAATCACTAAAATGATAAGGCGCGCTGCCCAAGACAAAGGTCATTGAGGTAAAGACCATCGACAAAATGCCAAAGCCCAAGGCACCGGCACAGGCGCGGCGAATTAAATGCGGATGATGCTGCGCCAGTTTAAATAAGGAACGGTAAATTCCCATCACCGTTAAACCGGATTGTGGCTCGGTATTCGGCAGTTTGTGCCACATCAGCAGGGCAAAGCCCAAGGTCAGTATTCCGCTAGATAAATACACACCTTCCCATGACCAGTAAGTCGATACAAAACCGGCAAAGGTGCGCGACAGAATAATCCCCATTACCAGACCACTCATCAGTTTACCGACAATGGCAGCACTCGATTCCGGCGGACTAATGGTCGAGGCAAACGGAATTAACACCTGCGCGGAAATCGCACCAAAAGTGGCACATAAGGTAAAGAAATACAGTCCAGACAGGCTGCTGCTCAAAGACAGCAGGATTTGTGAAATTGCCGCGAAGACCATCAGGCTAACAATTAGCTTGCGTTTATTGAGTAAATCACCCAGTGGCACCAGCAGCATAAGTCCTAAACCATAACCAATTTGCGCGACCACTACGGCAAAGCCGGCTTGACTGGTGCTAATGCCCAGACTTTTTTCAATTGAATAAATGAGTGGCTGGTTAAAATAGGCAGAACCGGCACAAAGGCCACAGGCCAACGCCATCAGTAATACAAATTGAGGGGACAGCACTGGCGTGGCGGTTGGGGAGGACATAACAATTTCTCAAGTCGGCGAGTAGCACACTATAGGTGTTGTGGACTGAAAATAGAAATAAGAAAAAACAATCATTTGATTGCTGAATATCATGCTTGGAAAAAAATAAGCGCTGCCAGATTTTTGGCTAGTCATGCTTTTTAGACAGCGACACACAAATTGTAAAAAGAATTGTGAGCACAATAGATTTGCTGCATAAATTATTCGAGAAATCCTTTAAAATATGGCAGAATAGGCGGTTTTAAAGTTTTTAGAGGATTGGCAAGATGCGCTTTGTTGATGAAGCAGTCATTACCGTAGAGGCTGGCGACGGTGGCAATGGCGTAGCCAGTTTTCGCCGTGAAAAATTCGTACCATTTGGTGGTCCAGATGGTGGTGATGGTGGTCGTGGCGGTAGCATTTATATTCAGGCCGATGACGACACCAGTACACTCGTAGATTATCGTTATACCCGTAAATTCCGTGCTGAGCGCGGTAAAAATGGTGCAGGCGCAAACTGTGCTGGCCGTGGTGGTGAATCTGTGGTGCTGAAAGTACCGGTAGGCACCACGATTGTAGATACAGATTCTGGTGACATTATTGCTGACCTGGTCGAAGACGGTCAGAAAGTACTGGTTGCCCAGGGCGGTGATGGTGGTTTGGGGAATACTCACTTCAAATCATCGACTAACCGTACCCCGCGTAAATTTACCACAGGTGTGAAAGGTGAATTCCGCGAAATCCGTTTAGAGCTGAAAGTGCTGGCAGATGTTGGCTTACTGGGTATGCCAAACGCCGGTAAATCAACCTTTATTCGTGCAGTATCGGCAGCAAAACCAAAAGTTGCAGACTATCCGTTTACCACCATGGTGCCAAACCTGGGTGTGGTCGATGCCGATCGTCATCGTTCTTTTGTGATGGCCGATATTCCAGGTCTGATTGAAGGCGCCGCAGAAGGGGCTGGTTTAGGGATTCGCTTCCTGAAGCACCTAGCGCGTACCCGTATTCTGCTGCACATTGTCGATGTACAGCCAATTGATGGTTCAGATCCGGCACACAATGCCCGTGCCATTTTGAACGAGCTGGAAAAATTCTCGCCAACGCTGGCCAAACTGCCAGTAGTCTTGGTGCTGAACAAGCTCGACCAATTACCGGAAGATTCACGCGAAGAATGGTGTAAACATATTCTGGAAGAACTGCAATGGGAGGGTCCGGTATTCCAGACCTCGGGCCTAATGTCTGAAGGTACCAAAGAAGTGGTGTACTACCTGATGGATCAGATTGAACAGCAACGCGAACGCGAAGTTGAAGATCCAGACTATGCAGCAGAAATGAAAGCCTTCCGTGACCAGCTTGAAGCTGAAACACGCGAGCAAACCATCGCCGCTAAAGAAGCTTATCGTGAAATGCGTCGTCAGCAACGTCTGGCGGGTCAGGGCGATGACTTCGATGATGACGATGAAGATGATGGCGAAATGGAAGTATATTACGTACGTTAAGCTCTTGATGAAGAGTAACTGAGGACAAGATGATAGAAGTGGTAGATGGGCAACGTCAGCTCCAGGGTTGTAAACGAATCGTTGTTAAAATCGGATCATCTTTACTCACAGCAAACGGGAAAGGCTTAGATCTGGATGCAATTTCGCATTGGGCGAATCAGATTGCAGATCTGCATAATGCAGGACACGAGATTATTCTGGTGTCCTCCGGTGCTGTGGCTGAAGGCATGGTTCGAATGAAACTAGAGAATCGACCCACTGATCTACCCAGTCTTCAGGCTTGTGCGGCCATTGGTCAAATGGGCCTGGTACAAACCTGGTCCAGCGTTCTGGAAAAACACGACATTAAAACTGCGCAAGTGTTATTAACTCATGATGACCTGGCAGATCGTCGCCGTTATCTCAATTCATGTGATGCCTTGCAGCACCTGATTGACTGGCGCGTGATTCCGGTGATTAATGAAAATGACACGGTTTCCACTGACGAAATCCGTTTTGGTGATAACGATACCCTGGCAGCTATGGTGGCCGGACAGGTACATGCGGATCTGTTGATTATCCTGACCGATCAGCAAGGCATGTTTGATTCTGATCCGCGCTCTAATCCGGATGCCAAACTGTTCCATACCGTACGTGCTTTAGATGAAAGCCTGTTCGATATGGCCGGTGGCGGTGGCAAGTTTGGTCGTGGCGGTATGCTGACCAAAGTCCGTGCAGCGCGTTTAGCGGCCAAATCGGGTTGTCCAACCTTAATTGCCAGCGGTGAAAGTGATAATGTACTGGCCCGTCTGATGGATGGCGAAATGCTCGGTACGCTGTTTATTACCGACAATGATCGTATCACTGCACATCAGCAATGGCTGGCGGCGCATCTGCAAACCGCAGGCCGTCTGGTATTAGATGAAGGTGCAGTAAAAGCCATCAAGGAAAATCATCGTAGCCTGTTACCGGTCGGTGTACGCGCCGTGGAAGGGCATTTTGATCGTGGTGATGTGGTGGAATGTGTCGATACACAAGGTCACCGTATTGCCGTAGGTCGTGTCAACTTTAGCTCGCGTTCAGCAGACATTATTAAAGGTCTGGCCTCGGACAAAGTGCATCAGGTGTTAGGTGAAGCACGTTCGCTGGAAATGATCCATCGCAATCATATGGCGATTTATTAATTTTTCGTATATAAAAAAAGACAGTCCTTCGGGGCTGTTTTTTTTATTGTAAAAGAGTGAGATAGATGTCAAAAGAAGAAAGATTAAATTCATTTAGTATCGAAAATATGCGCATCTTTGCATGTGGATCAGCGTTATTGAGTTTAATTTTTATCTTCATTACAGATTATACCTATGCTTTATGTTTGGGGCTTGGTTCGGTATTTCTATTTTTATTCGCGAACTTCAGAAAAAGTTTTAGTGCTGAATTACCACGATCTTTCGTTTGGTTGAGCTTTATTGTTATTATTATCGTTTCAGTAATGGTGGGTTCTAAAGTAGGCAGTTATATAAACAAATCAGCGATGCAGCAAAAAATGTGCGGGCAGGTAGAAAACATATATATTCCTACACGTAAAGGCATTGAAACATTTGATTTAGTGAACCATAAGCAGCATGTGAAAAAACTACCTTATTATCGTTATAAAGATCAGATTCAAGAAGCAAATCATCAAATTTGTATCATCTACTCGCATGCAGAACATTGGGATCAGCATCCTTATATTCATACTTTAAGTGCAAATAAAAAATCCCGTGTATAAACGGGATTTTTTGATTTCTATTTATCGAATCCATTTTTTACGAATCAATACGCCAAATAACTGGTGATGTATCCATAAAATTCCATCCATTAATTTTTCTGAATATTTCCACCATAAAAGCAAACCTATCAAATTGACTATTAAAACAACCAAGAATGCACCGAGCATATCAATTGGGAAGTGTACACCGACATACACCCGTGATCATGCCACTAAAATGGCAATCCAAATTAAGACTTTTCCAAATGCACGTTGTGGTGAAAAATAATAGGAAAAAGCAATACCACTAAAAATACTCATGTGATTACTTGGGAATCAGCCCGTTGGTGAATGTTCCATCAGCGTATTTCATAGATATAACTCAAGGCAATGTCTCAGAAAAGCTGTATTTAAAGTACGGTTTTCAGCCAGCTGGCACGATTCCTCAGTTTGCTTTAAGTCATACGGGTGAGTTAGCAGCCACCCAACTGTTTTATAAGTTGATTTAAACAACATTCGGCAGATGAGGGCTACCGAATATTGCACAATCAGTTATCGTTATTTCATCTGAATCGCCCCATTCGCGCTGACGGTCATTTGCGATTCGCCTGCCGCAACTTCCTGCTCAGGAACCGCCATATCAGCCGATGCAGATTTCATCATGGCCATACGCGGTACTGGCTGTGGTGAATAATTGTTAGTATTCAGGTTTAAGTTCACCAGTTGATAACTCGGTTTGTTCCAGGTCTGGGTGAGTGCCTGTGCGCGTTGCTGGAAGTTTTTGGTGGCTTCAATCATCAGTTCGCTTTCAACTTTTTTACGCTTTTCGTCAGATACCTTGAAATTAATCGACTGGGTCTGGAAGTGCTGTTGTAATTCAGCAATTAATTGAGATGTCGCTTTAAAATCTTTTGATTCTAGACGAATCTGGGCACGACCACGCCATTCTTTCAATTTACGGTTGTCATTGTCATAAATAGGGTAAGTACTTTGTGCCCCAGTCTCGATTTTCACAGTTGGATATTTGCGTGCTGTGGCAATTGCTTGATTCATCAGCTGGTTAATTTGAGTGGCTAGTTCAGCCGGCTGTTTGTTGGATTTTTCAATATAAAGCACAGCATGCATTTCATCATTTGAGATTTCACGGCTAGCCTCTGCTGAAAGATTAACAACATTATAATTCAGAGATTCAGCAGGAGCTGCAAATGCGCCTGTGGCGAGGGTACTGGCAAGGATAAAACTGCTAAGTGCTAAGAGACGCATGAAATTGTCCTGTTATTCTTAAAATTGGCCATCTAAGCCGTTAGGGAAATATTAAATCTCAATTGTGATCTTTTTACGAAATATTTGTGGTAAGAGTGTTAATTTTTCTTTCATTTTAACTTATTATTTAATCTATATTTATTGTTAATAATTAATTGTTTAATAATAAATTTTAAAATTTATTTTCTGAATATTAGCTGTGCTACAAAAAAGCATAAAAGAACAGGCTTTCCTTTCTGCTGTCACATTGTAAGATGATAATTCAATCTAATGGTTAGACCGATAGAACTTTTCGATAAAATTAGCTCGATAAAATGCCAAAAGCGGTTTATTTTCCTGAAAAATTAGGTATCATCGCGCTCCTAGTTATTGAATATTATCTAGATCATCTAACTAGATTTTTATAAAGCACCGAGTCAAAGGACCACAAGTCACCCGACTTATTTCTTCAACCCATATCAGAGATGGTAATTCGATATGAGCGTTACTTCTGTAAACCCTGCCACCAATTCCACAAACGAATACTACTTGACTCGCCAAAGTCAGATGGAATCGAATGTGCGTAGTTATCCTCGTAAATTACCGTTAGCGATAGCGAAGGCACAAGGTTGCTGGGTTACCGATGTTGAGGGTACGACGTACCTGGATTGTTTAGCTGGGGCAGGTACATTGGCTTTGGGCCATAATCATCCTGCGGTGATTCAAAGTATTCAAGACACCATCGCGAGTGGTCTTCCTTTACATACTTTAGATTTAACTACACCTTTAAAAGATGCATTTACTGAAGCGCTTCTTGCTTACCTGCCAGGTGGCAAAGAAGAGTATTGCTTGCAGTTCTGTGGTCCATCTGGTGCAGATGCAACAGAAGCAGCAATCAAGCTTGCAAAAACATTTACCGGCCGTAGCTCTGTAATCAGCTTCTCAGGTGGCTACCACGGTATGACTCACGGTTCGCTGGCAATGACAGGTAACCTGTCTGCCAAGAATGCCGTAAACGGTTTAATGCCGGGCGTACAATTTATGCCGTATCCACATGAATACCGTTGCCCGTTGGGTCTTGGCGGTGAAGCAGGTGTGGATGCACTGACTTACTATTTCGAAAACTTCATTGAAGATGTGGAAAGCGGTGTTACTAAACCGGCTGCTGTAATTCTTGAAGCAATTCAGGGTGAAGGCGGTGTGGTTACTGCGCCTACCAAATGGCTGAAAAAAATCCGTGAAGTGACTGAAAAACACAACATCGTGTTGATTCTTGACGAAGTTCAAGCAGGCTTTGCGCGTTCAGGCAAAATGTTTGCTTATGAACATGCTGGTATTGAGCCAGACGTAGTGGTTATGTCGAAAGCGGTTGGTGGTAGCTTGCCACTGGCGGTGTTAGGGATTAAACGTAAGTTTGATGCTTGGCAACCAGCAGGCCATACCGGTACTTTCCGTGGTAACCAGCTGGCAATGGGTACTGGTCTGGCGACAATCAACACCATTAAAGAACAAAACCTGGCGCAAAATGCGCAAGAGCGTGGCGACTTCCTGCAAGCTGAACTGAAAAAACTGGCAGTTGAATTCCTATGTATCGGTAACGTACGTGGCCGCGGTTTAATGATTGGTGTTGAAATTGTAGATGAGCGTCAGGAAAAAGACCGTTTAGGTGCTTATCCTGCAGATTCACAACTGGCTGCTGCAATTCAGGCTGCATGTTTTGACAACAAACTGTTGTTAGAAAAAGGCGGTCGTGGTGGTACGGTAATCCGTTTACTTTGCCCGCTGATCATTAATCAGGAAGAATGTGTAGAAGTGATTGCCCGCTTCAAGAAAGCTGTGGCTGAAGCACTGAAAGCAGTACGAGGCGCATAATACATGGTAGATTTTGCAGAACATCGTAAAGCCTTACTCTGCAATGATGCTCAATCTATTGCTGACTATGAGTCAGCAATGGACCAGGCGACAAAAGCTGTCGCAGCATGGTTGCAAAACGATAAAATGTACACCGGTGGTAGCATTAAAGAGCTACGCAGTGCCATTTCATTCAATCCATCGAAAGAAGGTCTGGGTGTACAGAAATCTTTAGAGCGTATGGTCGAGCTGTTCCTGAACAAGAGCTTGAAAGTTCACCATCCGCATTCACTGGCGCATTTGCACTGTCCAACCATGGTGGCCAGCCAGATCGCAGAAGTGTTAATTAACGCCACTAACCAGTCCATGGACTCATGGGATCAAAGCCCGGCCGGTTCATTAATGGAAGTGCAGCTGATTGACTGGTTACGCCAAAAAGTCGGTTACGGTTCAGGTCAGGCCGGTGTATTCACTTCAGGTGGTACGCAGTCTAACCTGATGGGTGTACTGCTGGCGCGTGATGCCTGCATCGCGAAAAACTGGAAAGATGAAAACGGCAAGCCGTGGTCAGTGCAGCGTGATGGTGTACCGGCGGATGCAATGCGTAATGTCAAAGTTATCTGTTCTGAAAACGCACACTTCTCTGTGCAAAAGAACATGGCGATGATGGGCATGGGCTTCCAGTCTGTGGTTACCGTTCCTGTGAATGACAATGCACAGATGGATGTGGTTGCACTTGAGAAAACCATGGCACACCTTCAGTCTGAAGGCAAAATTGTGGCATGTGTGGTGGCAACTGCAGGTACAACCGATGCGGGCGCGATTGATCCATTAAAAGAAATTCGTGAAATCACCAACAAATATGGCGCGTGGATGCACATTGACGCGGCGTGGGGTGGTGCACTGATTCTGTCGAATGACTATCGTTCTATGCTCGATGGCATCGAATTGTCGGATTCTGTGACGCTTGATTTCCACAAGCATTATTTCCAGACCATTTCATGTGGTGCGTTCTTGTTAAAAGACGAAGCCAACTACCGTTTCATGCATTATGAAGCTGAGTATCTGAACTCTGCTTATGATGAAGAACATGGCGTACCAAACCTGGTATCGAAGTCACTGCAAACCACGCGTCGTTTTGATGCCTTGAAATTGTGGATGACAGTTGAAGCATTGGGCGAAGAGCTTTATGGTTCAATGATCGATCATGGTGTGGATTTAACCCGTGATGTTGCTGCTTATATTAAAGCAACAGATGGTCTTGAGCTGCTGGTAGAGCCGCAATTTGCATCGGTATTGTTCCGTGTGGTGCCTGAAGGCTATCCGGCTGAATTTGTCGATGCCTTGAACCAGAACGTCGCAGATGAATTGTTTGCGCGTGGTGAAGCCAATATTGGTGTAACCAAAGTGGGTCAGGTTCAGTCATTGAAAATGACCACGTTAAGCCCGGTTGCAACACTAGACAACGTGAAAAACCTGCTGGCACTTGTACTGGCAGAAGCAGAGCGTATTAAAGCTTCAATTGCAGATGGTACTTACACACCACCAATCGCTTAATCGCATGCTGCAAAGAAAGAGAGGCCTACAAGGCATTGCTGTCCCACAATTTTTCACAAGAGGAAGCTCATTTGAGCTTCCTCTTGTTTTATGGGTATTTTATCGGGTGAAAATAAAGCTTTTAAAGTTCTTCTTTCAAACAAATTCACTTGAATTATTC
>NZ_VOXW01000014.1:0-78971 GCF_013420555.1 Acinetobacter sp. Q85-2 | reverse complement strand
TCCCGAACTCAGAAGTGAAACCTCTTAGCGCTGATGGTAGTGTGGGGTTACCCATGTGAGAGTAAGTCATCGCCAGCTCATTAATTCAAAATCCCCCGAGCTTAAACAGCAGGGGGATTTTTTTATGGGTAAAATTTATCTGGGCTTCCTCATTTTGTTTAAGGTCGCTTTTGATTTTTTGCTGTTCCTTCCTGCTTCTATTTAAATAAATGCCTCATCAGCCAGCGCATAGAACCCAATTTTTATCTAAAAATTAAAGCTAACAATTTAAATCCATATATATCCCCAGATTCAGCTAAAATCTTAAGATCAATATGATCAAATTACGATTCTAAGAGCACTTTATGAAACTGAATTCATTCTCTCCGATCCCTGAAGATGATGATGAGCTACATCTTCCTGAAATTGTATATTGGGCGTCACTCGGTGAGCTAGAGCAGGTACAGCAAGCCTTACAGCAAGGTGCCGATGCCAATGGTAGTGATGAGGGAGGCTATAGTGCCTTGCAGGCTGCGGCAGAAAATGATCATCTGGATGTGGTGAAATTGCTGATGAGCAAAGGGGCGGATATGGAGCATCGTAGTCCACATACGGCACTGGAACTTGCTGAAATGGCCGGTAATGAGGAAGTGGTGGCCTATTTAAAACAGCTCAAAGGGCTTTCTTAATCTCCCGATTCTGATAAAAAACCTCATCCGAAGATGAGGTTTCTTTTATGGATATGATTAAAAATCTTTAGGTTTCAGCTTCCAATTCTTGCACAATCGCCTGGTTAAATGCAGGAATATCATCCGGATTACGTGAGCTGATCAATACCCATCCACCGGTATTGCAGCGATGGACTTCTTCATCGACCCATTTCGCGCCGGCATTTTCCAGATCCAGTTTGATGGTTTTATAAGACGTCAGGTTTTTATCGCGAATCCGTTCGGCATTAATTAAAACCCACGGACCATGACAGATTGCGGCAATCAGTTTGCCTTGATCGGTAAAGTGCTGGATGATTTTATGCGCTTCGGGATTAATTCGAAGCGTATCGGCATTGACCGTTCCACCGGGAATGACCAGTGCATCGTAATCTTCCGGATTGACCTTATCTAGCGTTGTTTCCGGTTCGGTACTTAGACCAGGATCTTTATCAGCCTTGACCGTTTGAACTTCTTTTTGTTCTTCTGCTGCATGTATGGCTTCAATGCCTTTAGATTTCAAATATTCAAAGGGTTTGATCAGCTCATCCTGCTCCACACCCTGATTGGACGTAATGAATAATACTTTCTTTGGCATTTTCCCATCCTCGTTTCGTGAATTCTTTTGCTACGTTAACAACTGAGGCTCAAGGCACTGTACTGGTTTTGACGGGAATATGTAATTGCTTGGCAATGATGTAAAAAAGCCCCATCAGGAGCTTTTAAAAAATCACAGGATAAAAAGGTTTATAGTGCGCCTTTTAAATCATTTTGATGCTGTTTAACCTGTTTGGCATAACGTTTGCCTTGGCGTTTCATCTTCCAGCTGGAATGATAACCGGTAGGACCAACATTATAATAGGCTAGGGCTTTGGGCCAGCTGCCGGCTTTCGTGTTATAGCGATTTAAAATGTAAGAACCACATTGAATATTGGAAGATTCATCAAACAAATTACTGCCACAGCTTTGCTGCCAGTAACGCGGAATGACTTGGGTTAAGCCCACCGCACCAGCCGGTGATACCACATGACTGCGATAGCTGGATTCCTGGCGAATCAGCGCGGCCAGTAACAGTGGATCAATTTCATAACGTTCTGCATGTTGCACAATCATCGGCGCAACACGGTTAGCGGTGTCAGGTGCAACCGAATAGGCTTTTTGGATACCGACTGAAAGTTTAGCGGAACGTTTGGCAACGGAGCCGCCTCCTAAAGGTGAGCAGGCAATCAGGCTAAGGGCACTGAGGCCAATAAAAGAGGTTTTCAATAATAATGGGATGGTCAGTTTCATTTTAAAATCAGAAAAAAGCAGTGATGCTGCACCAGATTAGCCAGTGCTCGCGAATATGTTTAAGGATGTTAGTGAGCTGGGCGATATCCGTCAAGCCAACGGCGGCCTGGAACCGCCGCTGTTTTGTTAAGTTTTCGCTCCAATACTACGTGTTTGAAATATCTTTAGAGTGCATTGGAAGATCATCTTTCTACTTATTGTGCTGTTCACGTTTAGGTCACTATGCAACTTTTAGGGTATAAAGCGGATTTCATCGCATAATCTCTTATATACTTAGATGGTTGAAAATAAAAATATTTATTGGGTAGTTACATGCTAGAAGTGATTGCACAGTTGTGTGGCGGGATCGGTTTATTCCTGATCGGAATGACCTTAATGACAGACAGTCTGAAAGAGATGGCCGGGGAGTCATTGCGTTTATGGCTGTCTAAATTTACCGGTTCACCGATTAAAGCTATTTTTTCTGGCATCGGCCTGACTTTGGCTGTGCAATCCTCAACGGCAACCACATTGGCCACCATTGGCTTTGTGAGTGCCGGTATTCTGACTTTTAGTCAGGCCATTGGTGTGATTATTGGCGCCAATATTGGCACCACCAGCACCGGCTGGATGGTGGCTTTTCTCGGGGTTAAATTTTCCATTGCCCATATTGCCTTGCCACTCATTGGTTTAGGGGCCATCTTTAAATTATTCAGCCGTGGGCGACTGTCTTTATTCGGTTTAACCATTGCTGGTTTCGGCCTGATTTTCTTTGGGATTGACTTGCTACAGGTGGCAATGTCCGGTTTTGCCGAGCGGGTTGATTTATCGGTTTTCTCCAATAATTCTTTTACCACACAGCTGATTTTAGTGCTGGTCGGGCTGGTGATGACCGTGCTGCTGCAATCTTCCAGTGCAGCCATTACTGCAACCTTGGCGGCTTTGGCCAGTGGAGCGATTGATTTGTCCCAAGCCTTAGGCCTGGTGATTGGACAAAATATTGGTACAGTGGCCACCGCGATTCTGGCGGCCATGGGCTCGACTGCCAATGCCAAACGCACCGCAGCCGTGCATGTGGTGTTTAACGTAATTTCGGCCGTGTTGGCTTTTATCTTGTTGAAACCGGCTTTTTTGTGGCTGGCGGAACATTCACAGGTCGGCACTTGGGATGATGTGATTATTGTCGCTGCGTTTCATACCGCCTTTAGTGTGCTGGGAACCTTATTTTTATTGCCCTTTTTAAAACAGTTTGAACAGTTGATTGTCGGTTTAATTCCAGACCGCACCCCTTCAATTTTATGTTATCTGGATCAGGCCAGTTTTTCGGTGCCGGCTTTAGCGATTAATGCCGCTTCTAAAGTGATTTATTGGTCGATTGGGCATATCCTGATTTTGCTGAAACGCGCGATTCAGGAAGGTCGTTTGCCCTCCAATAGCGAATTACAGCAACTGGATGAAATCTTAAAACGGGTGCAGCAGTATCTGGAAGATTTATCGGTTAGTGAAAATGAGCTGGATCAGCAGCGTTTAATGGCGATGCTGCGCCTGATGGTGTATTTACGTGTGCTGCGCAGCGATCTGGAAGCGGTGGAACATGCCGAGCATATCCGCACCCAGCCGACTATTTATCAGATGGGGCTGGATTATATTCATGTGCTGGACAATCACTTTCAGTATGTCGATGAGTTTAACCGTCTGACCGAAGTGGCATCTTTAAATCGTGAGCTGTTAAACCTGAAACAATGGGTGGAAGAGCAGCGTGCCGAAGCGCGTGAAAAAGTGATTGAATATGCCACGGTGCAGCATCTGAGTGCGGCACGCAGTCTGGAATTGCTGGCCGCACAGCGCTGGCTGGACCGTTTGATTGCGCATACCCAGCGTTTGGCCAATGTCTTGCAGGAAACCGAGAGCATGCTGGATGATGTGGAAAAGCGGAAATATCATGCTGCCACTCAATAGCCTAAGCTATATAGTGATTAACTTCTGCAGCAGAAGCTTTTATACTGCGAGGAGGTTTATCACTGGGCAACTAAAATGACACCGGCCTGTAAAATTTTAAAATCCAATAAAATTGACTATAGCATTCATGAATATGAGCATGATCCGAACGCCAAAAGTTTTGGGCTGGAAGCAGCGGAAAAGCTGGGTTTAGCCCTGGCTGAAGTATTTAAGACTTTATTGGTAACTGATGATAAACAGTATTATGTGGCGATTTTGCCGGTGCATGTGCAGCTAAATTTAAAGAAAGTTGCTACCGCGGTGGGCTGTAAAAAACTGCATATGGCAGAGCCTAAAGATGCCGAACGTTTAACCGGTTATCTGGTTGGCGGAATTAGCCCGATTGGGCAGAAGAAACGTTTAAAAACTGTGATTGACCAGAGCGCGCAAAGTCTGGACAAAATCTATGTTAGCGGTGGCAAACGTGGACTGGACATTGGTTTAAAGCCGGATGATCTGGCCCGGGTGTTAAATGCCCAGTTTGCCGATGTAGTGGATGAGTCTTAATCTGCACTGATTTTATTTTAGCAGCGGATTCAGTTATAAAAACCGGACCACGCCATGAATCAGGGCAGGTCCAAAAATCACCATAAATATGCCAGCCAGTACCATACTTAAGCAGGCGGCCACACCTTCTTCACGATGGCGCATAAAGGCTTTAGAAGTACCAAAACCATGCGCGGCATTACCTAAGGCTGCACCCTGAGCAAAATGTGAATTCAGTTTGAGTGCGAGTAAGACGGCATCTGCCATAAAACCGCCGGCAAAGCCGGTCATCATGGTGAACAGGATTACCAGTTCAACCGAGCCGCCCACCTGTGTACTTAACTCCATCGCAAAGGGTGTAGAGATAGAGCGCGCCATCAGGCTATATGTGGTTTCCTGATTCAGCTGAAACAGCTGCGCCAGATAAAAAGCACTGATAACGCCGACACACATACCGATCACAATACCCATGCTGATGGCCAGCAGATGGCGCTGAATCAGCGCACGATATTCATAAATCGGAATGGCAAAAGCCACCGTGGCTGGCCCGAGCATCCAGACAATCCAGTGGCTGTACTGCATATAGCTGTTATAGGAAATCCCGAAATAGAGCAGCACGCAGATTAATCCAGCCGGAACCAGAATGGAGGGTAAAAACAGCAGCACCGGATAACGACGATACAGTTGTTTGGCCACGATATAACCCAGCAGGGTGAAGATAAAGCACAGGCTTGCGATCAGGTTCATCTTAATCTCCTGACACATATGCGGTATTGTTGGTATTTTTCCTGAGCCGCTGTTCCAGTTTAAAACCCCAGCACACGCTATAGGCTGTGGCGACCATTACCGCACAGGTGCCGAGCGTAATCGAGAGCAGCAGTTGCCAGCCTTGGCTTAGCAGTAAGTCTAGATCATTGATAATGCCGACCACACAGGGAATAAACAGCAGCATCAGCTCGGCCAGCATAAAATCGGCGCCTTGCTTGATCCATTGCAGTTGAAATATGCCACTTAACAGCGCCAGCAGTAACAGGATCAGGCCAATCACACCCGCTGAAACCGGCAGCTGGAATATCTGTTGGATCAGCGCACCGAGCCACCAGATCAGGATTAGCAGCGCAATTTGTATGCTGAGGACGGCAACACGGGAAAGTGACCACATCGCTGAATTACCCTAAAGGTTAAACACGACTGTATTTTAGATTTGACCTACCAAGATGATTATGAATAATGAAAAAATAATTATGCCTATTGGGAATGATGGTGGATTTAAAAAGCCTGAAAATACTGGTCAAGCTGGTGCAATTGCAAAGTTTTACCCGGACTGCAGATGCTTTGTGCCTGACCCAGCCCACAATTAGCAAGGCCATTCGGGGGCTGGAAGATGAGTTGGGCACTGCGCTGTTTCATAAAGGTGAAGCTGGGCGTAAACGTGAAGTGCAATTGACTTACCTGGGCGAGCAGATTTATCAGCATGCGCTACAAATGCTGCAACTGGAGCAGGCGATTTATGATTCGGTGGCGGAAGTTCGTGCACTGGAACGCGGTAAATTGACGCTGGGTTTGCCGCCCTTGGGTTCGGTGCTATTAAGCCGGTTAATTGCCAAGTTTCATCAGCAGTATCCGGCTATTGAACTGAGCTTTTTAGAGGTAGGCGCCAGCGGGATTGAAGCTGCTATTCTGGATAAACAGATTGATGTCGGGATTGTACTCGGTCATTTAAAACCGGCATTGGGCGGAATTCCAATTATGGATTCGCCACTGTGTTTGTTATCTGCCCGAAATTCTGCATGGCAGGGACGCGAAACGGTGTCGTTGCTGGAACTGAAAGATGAGTCTTTTTTACTGTTTGCCGACAGCTTTACTTTAAACCAGATGATTTTGCAGGCCGCACAACAGCTGGGTTTTGAACCGAAAATTGTCTGTAAAAGCAGCCAGTGGGATTTTATTGCCAAAATGGTGGATTCCGGCGTGGGGATTGCGCTGTTGCCTCAGGTTTATTGTGAGCAGTTGCCTGCCGAGCGTTATCAGATCAGCCGTTTGTGCCAGCCTGAGCTGAACTGGACCTTGCGAATGGCCTGGAATACGACAGTCGCCATGAGTCCGGCCACCCGGGCCTGGTTAAGAATTATTGAAACGCATCCTGATGAGATTCATTTCTAAAGTAAGAATTAAAGGATTATCGTGTGAAATCAGATTCATCTACAGCGCTAAACCTCTGAACAGATGAATCTTCCTCCAATTACAGGCAATTCGCCGGTTTGGGAATACCGGCCAGACGGCTTAAATGCCGCGCCACCAGTCCGGTGTTAAAACGCTCTTGCAAGAGGGCATTATTAATCTCAGGGCTGACCGTTTTCATCAGAAACTTGATTAACGGGCGAGTCGCCGGAGAATGACCAAACTGCTGATAAAACTGGCGCACAGCCTGCAAAATTTCAAAATGCCAATCTTCCAGTTCCAGCTCCAGGCTTTTGGCCAGCTCTTGCGCTACAGTTTCATTCCAGATGGTGTAATCGACCAAATGACCATCTTGGTCCAGTTCAAGATTCATAACACACTCAAAGCTTGTTTATTTTAAAGAGATACAACGGCTATAAGCCAGACACAGCTCGGCAAAGGTAGCATAGTTTAAACTGTGCAGATGGGCAGGCAATGGCTGGACCAGCAGCTCTAGATCATGCTCCAGTGCAAACAGGGTGCCGCATTGCTGACAAAATGGGTGATCAATGGCCAATACTGCATCACCCATCAGCACTACTGCATCGCCTTCACTATACAGACGTGAAACTTTGTCCAGCATGGCCGGGGTAGTATGGAAGCCGGATTGCAGCAGATATAAAGTATTTTGTGACATAACAGATTCCTTCCGGCTTACCAGTACAGCACGTGGTCAAAACGCTGGATAAAGTCCGCATTCAGTTCAATAAACTCGATTTCCTGCTGCGACTGGCTGACATAAGCTGAATGTTGATGCTGGTGTTCTACCAGAATCGGGCTTAAATCATAAAACTCAAAACTTTCGACCATATTCGAGGCCAGCTTGAAGGCGTGTTTGAGCTGGTCAAAAGCCAAATCGCTTTTGAGCAGACTTAGGGCAGCATCCTGTAATAACACTTTGACTTCACAGCCAAAAGTGGCCAGTACCATAGTCGCAGACAGGCTTTCATGTACCTGCTGGCTGCTTAAATTGGCCTGGCTTAAAATGACGAGTACAGTTTTCACACAATTTACCTTTTAAATGCAACAAATTCTCAAATAGAACCACTTAGAATTGAAGAAGGCGATCTGCAGATTGCACTGCATCGGTAAGTTCGCCCAGACCAACCAATTCAAAGCCCGCGGCTAAATTGTGTTGATGAAGTTGATGACGTTTGGCATTGTCCTGATCGGTAATCCCGCGTAACAGTGCCGCACTGACACAAACCGGCAAACGAATCGACAGTTTTTGCCATTCCGATTTTAACTGTCGCTGATCATCGGGTAGCCATTGTAAATCGTTAGCGACCATAACAGCGTCCTGATAGAAGAACACCCGGAAATCTTCATTCTTGCTCTGCAAGGCTTGAGCCAGACCCAACGCATGCCAGGCATGAATTGAGGTTGGCGCGGAGGTAATTAGTAATAAGGTACTCATCAAAATTCACTAATGAAATGTTCCCGCAACACAGGGGGCATTCAGACTTCATAAGAAAAAGGTAGTATACAATGATTTTAGTGACTGGTGGTTTAGGCTTTATAGGCTCGCATATTGCATTAAGTCTGATGGCTCAAGGGCAAGAAGTCATTATTGTCGACAATTTATCCAATGCCAATTTACAAACCTTAGAACGACTTGAATATATTTCGGGCATGTATGTGCCTTTTGCCAAAATTGATATTCGTAACACCCCGGCCTTAAATAAAGTCTTTGAACAGTATTCGGTTGATGCAGTGGTGCATACGGCCAGCTTTAAATCGCTGGAAGAATCGGTCCTGAAACCGCTTGAATATTATAATGATAATGTCAGCTGTATCATGAGTTTGCTGCGTGCCATGCAGCGTACCGGGGTACGTGTGCTGGCGCATTTATCCAGCTTAACCGTGTATGGCCAATCCAGCCTGCAACTGAAAGAAGATCTGCCATTTCAGTATGCCTATCCGAATCCGTATATCAAATCTCAGCAGATGGCTGAGGAAATTATTCAGGATACCTTTAAAACTGACAATGAATGGAAAATTGCCTTATTGCGTTTGGGTAATATTGCCGGTGCCTTTGAACATGGGGTACTGGGTGAAATGGTACCGCCACTGCCAAAAAATATTGTACCCCTGGCGATGCAGGTCGGGGCGCGGCAACGCGAATTTATCGAGCTGCGCAAGCAGGCCCAAACTGAAGACAAGACTGTTGAACGTAGTTTCCTGCATGTACTGGATTGTTGTGAAGCGGTGTCTTTAACCCTGCAATGGCTATTCCAGCAACAGCATGTTTGTGAAGCCTTTAATATTGCCGGCGAGGCGATTTCCATCCAGCAGCTGTTAAATGAAATTTCGAGCGTCACCGGTACCGAAATTAAAACGGTCGATGCTGAGGTATATCCCTATGCTGAACTGGATCAGGTCGCGGCCGATATTAGTAAAGCCAAAGAGGTACTAGGCTGGCAACCGAAACGTTCGATTCAGCAGATGCTAGAAGATGAGTGGCGCTTTTATCAGCACACCTTGCGCGGGCAATGATAAATTTAATCATGATAATAATTATCATTTATAATTTTATCCGCCTGACCTAAGATGACTATATTCGCCATAGCCGCTGCCTCAGGGCAGCGTTATAACAGCATTGAGAACAGCAAGAATAGATAGAGGTTGAGTATGCAAACACGTATCGAACACGACACCATGGGCGAAGTTGAAGTCCCGAGTGAGGCCATGTGGGGTGCACAGACTCAGCGCAGCTTACAGAATTTTAAAATCGGGCAGGAACGTTTACCTCGTCCCATGATTCGCGCCATGGGCTTAGTGAAAAAAGCCGCGGCCATGACCAATGCAGAACTGAACCAGATTCCTCAAGAGCTGTCGCACTATATTGTTGATGCAGCTGAAGAAGTGATTGAAGGCAAATGGGATAGCCAGTTTCCGCTGGTGGTGTGGCAGACCGGTTCGGGCACGCAAAGTAATATGAACTGTAATGAAGTGATTGCCAATATTGCCAACCAGAAACTTGGAAATCCGCTGGGCGCGCAAAAGCCGGTTCATCCGAATGACCATGTGAACCGCGCACAATCAACCAACGATTCTTTCCCGACCGCGATTCATGTGGCTGCCAGTTTACAGATCAATGAACTCTTAATTCCGGCAGTGACCCGTTTAAGAGATACCTTGCAGGCCAAAAGCGATGCCTTTGCCGATATTGTGAAAATTGGCCGTACCCATTTACAGGACGCAACGCCTTTAACCCTAGGGCAGGAATTTAGCGGCTATGTCTCGCAGCTCGATCATGGTTTAAAACGTTTGCATCAGGCCCTGGACGGTTTATATGAACTGCCGTTGGGTGGCACCGCCGTAGGAACCGGTTTAAATGCCCATCCGGACTATGCTGAAAAAGCCGCACAGCAACTGGCCAGCCTGACCGGTTTGGCTTTCGTTACTGCGCCGAACAAGTTTGAAGCTTTGGCTGGACGTGATGCTGCGGTATTTGCTTCCGGTGCCTTAAAAACTCTGGCCGTGAGCTTAAATAAAATTGCCAATGACATACGCTGGCTGGCCAGTGGGCCGCGCTGTGGTTTTGGTGAAATCCGCATTCCGGAAAATGAACCGGGTTCAAGCATTATGCCGGGCAAGGTCAATCCGACCCAGAGTGAAGCCATGACCATGGTGGTGGCGCAAGTGCTGGGTAATGATACGACAATTAATGTGGCTGGGGCTTCAGGGAATTTCGAGCTAAACGTATTTATGCCAGTGATTGCCTATAACCTGTTACAGTCGATTCAGTTATTGGGAGATGCCTGCAACAGCTTTAACGATCACTGCGCTGTCGGAATTGAGCCGAACCGTGACAAGATTGATCATTTCCTGCATAACTCGTTGATGTTGGTGACGGCACTGAATCCGGTAATTGGTTATGAAAATGCCGCCAAAGTCGCGAAAACGGCCTATAAAGAAGGGAAAACCTTAAAACAGGTGGCGGTGGAGCTGAATCTGGTCACTGCTGAACAGTTTGATGACGTGGTACGACCAGAAAATATGGTTTCACCGAATGCGAAATAAGTGTTGCATCTACCGGGATGGAATATGAGCAGCCATCCCGGTGGGCTAAAAAATCTTGCTTCATCACAACTATTTTTCCATCAGAACCTGTGCATGAAAGTGCAAAGTACCTATAAAAGAAAACCCAACATATGGATTGCTATATGCTGGCTTAGTTTGCGCTACTTAGTTATTACAGGCCATCTTCTCGTTTTTAATGACCTTGACTGCATCATAAGCCCTGAATGTGACAATAAAAAGAATTGGTAAAATTCTGGAAAAGAAATGTGAAGTATCTAGCAAAACTTGGCTCTAAATACCACATAGATATTTAAAATTTATGAAATTATTATGATTTAGTTTAGGAAAATGAATATAATGCAGGCCGCTGGGAAGCGTATCTCATTTCTTTATTGACTCTTTTGAAACTCTTTTTGCTTATGAATTTTAAATTATTGGGGGCTGCGGCTCTATTGGCGGGTTTAACCAAAACTGTAGTGGCAATGCCGTTTGATCCTTTAATCGGGACATGGAAAGTGATTGATGATCGAACCGGGTATTATGTGTCGGAAATTGTGATTCGTAAAAACTCCAAAACACAGCAGTATAGCGCCGTGGTGAGCAAAAATTATCCGACAGCGGGAGCGGTGAATCCGGACGTTTGTGGCAAATGTGAAGGGGCTTTAAAGAACCAGCCGATTTTTGGTATGGAAGTGCTGAAAGGCATGACCGGCAACCATAAGCAGTTTAAGCAAGGTCAATGGCTGAATACCCAGGATGGCCGGACCTATACCATTGAAGCGCAATTGAATGATGGCAAAGACCAGATGAAAGTATTTGGTAAAGCGCAACAGAGCAATACAACCAGTGCCATGACCTGGAAAAAGCTCTAATGAGCTTTGGCTGTTGAGCTGATTCTAAAAACCATTTAACTTCGTGTTAGATGGTTTTTTCTTTTTTTAAGAATCTAAGAATTCAAAATATTTCAATTCCCCCATTTTTCTTCCTCTCAATTGAGTTGCTGCATTTTCTCGATCTGCCAGAAAAACCAGAATAATTTTTTAAATAGACATAAAGTTATGTTATAACATAACACTTTTTAAAAGGGGGCTCGCATGAAATACAGCACACTCATGACTTTAATTTTATTGGCGATGCAACAGGCACAGGCTGAAGAGCCGATTACAATTCTGGAACCACTTATTTTTCAGGGGGATGATACTGACAAGAATCTGAATATTGCACTTAAAGAACGTATTGAAACAGCCAATACCTTGGGCGATGCTGTTAAACATATGTCTGGCGTGCAAAGTAGCGCATTCGGTCCCAATTCGGGGGCACCAGTGATACGCAGTTTGAATGGTCATCGGGTCGAGATTCTGGAGAATGGTCAGGCGATCAATGGAATGAATGCTATCAGCGGTGATATTAATATTCCATTTGATCCACTATTTACTAAAAGCGTGACCGTACATAAAGGGACCAATACTGTACGTTATGGCGGACAGGCGATTGGTGGTTATGTGGATATAGATTCGGGCATCATTTCAAAAATGCTGGAAGAGAAAAGCGCCAATGTCGATGTGGTGTATAAAAAGGGCTTTAACGATTTTAGCGGGCATGGTATTCGCATTAATGTCAATAATCAGGAAAATCTGAGCACCAATATCCAGTTTTCTACCCAACAGATTTCATCTTATAAAATTCCCGGAAAGAGCAAAGCAGCCGTCTGTGATACAGCGATTATCTCGGAGCGAGGTGGGATTGATTCTGCTTTGGCAAGCGCCTGCCAGCGCGATGCCAGAATTGAACAGGTCTTTAATAAGGCACATCATCAATATTTAAATAAGCATGTTTTAGAAGATATCGCCCAGAATCCTCAGCATTTTTATGATTATTATGATGGCTTGGAGTCGGCCAAATATACTGATCAAGCGGTTTTAACCCGCTATGTGAATGGTGCCTACCGGGAATTTGTCAATGATCCCAACCCGGATTATGTGCCCAATACGCCAAAATATGTGGAAAGCCGAACCAATCAGGATGTTACGCCCAATTATCAGAAAAAACTGGGCAATAGCTATGCCAGAAATGAAAATATGGCAATCGGGAGTACTTACTTTTTAGACAATGGCTATATTGGAATTAGTGCCGATTATAAAACCAGTGATTATGGTGTGCCGGGTTTCTCAATGGAGAATAAATCTTTCCAGAGCGCTTATGAAGATGGCTTGCCGGTTACGGTGCAGATTAAACAGAACCGTTTTGCGGTTGATGCGTTACTCAGAGACCCACTGCCTGTACTTGATCATCTCCAAATTCAGGCATCAAAATTATCCAATCGCTCGGGTGAATATATTGGTGCAAGCAAAGCCAATGAATATCAGTTTGATAGCCATGCTGCCGAACTGGTACTAAAGCAGATGCCTTATAAAAATTTGAGCGGTGAAATTGGCACTGCTTTGAATGTGCGTGATGTTAATGGTTCAGGAACACAGCGCTATCTCCCTAATGTCAAAACCACGACCCAGGCGGTATTTATCCAGGAAAAATTGGATTGGGAGCATTTTTCTGTGGATGCCGGTTATCGCCATGAGAACGTTCAGCATGAGATTCAGGATCAGAGTTTTAAACTGGCGCGTAATGCGGCCAATAGCACCCTACAAAATAAATCTTTTGCTCTAAATAGTTTTTATGTCGGTTCGAATTTTAAAGCGACCGATTATCTGGACTTTAGACTGCAATATTCCAAGTCAGAACGGGCTCCTGAAATTAATGAACTGTATGCCAGCAATCCGCATTATTCGGTTATGACGCAGGAGGAAGGCAATCAGGCATTGAACAAAGAAAAAATGCAGGGGCTGGAATTAATCACGCATGTGAACTGGGATGCTGCGAATATCGCTGTAGCTTTATATCAAATGGATTTTGAAGATTATTTTTATTTGTCGCATTCCGGTTCATCCATGAGAAACCGTTTACCGCTGAAGTACTGGAAGCAAACCGATACTAAAGTGAATGGTTTTGAGGTGGATATGAACTACACTTTTGATTTAGACCATTTTGGTGAGGTACAGGTCGGTGGTTTTGCTGATCTGGTTAAAAATAAGGCCACTAATCCGGAAAGTTTGCGTTTAAGTAATGATGGCGTGTATTTGCCGAATATGCCGACCAATCGTTATGGTGCCCACATTGAATGGACACGCGCAGATTGGTCAGCGCGTCTGGCAAGTATTTATTATGATCAACCGCGATATTTAGGAAAAAATGTGTCAGAGGAAGTGCCATTACCGGCATACAACCTGATGGATCTGGATATTCGTAAAAAAGTGACTTTAAAAAATGCCAGTTTTGATGTGTTTATGAATGGATCAAACCTGCTGGATGAAGAGGCACGTCCACATAATTCGCCCCTGAAATATATTGCGCCGTTACCGGGCCGCGCTTTTCAGCTGGGTGTGACCATGCATCTTTAAGGGTGGGATAATCTGAATATTTTCTTCGGATCCATCGGTAGGTGGGCTGCTTGATGTATTGAGATGGATGCATCAGATATTCAGGTTGAGCATTCGCTGTTCGACATCGGTAGGCTCATCTGGAAACAGGTGAGCCTTTTTATGGCTGGTATAAAACCGGCTCCAATAGTGAATCTAGGCAAAAAGGGCAGTCATTTACTTACGTTAATTAAGGGATTCTAGATATTCTGCTGATCACCGAATAAGAAGTCCTCTTAACTTTGAAATTCAGCTTAAAATTATAATAATTTTCTATTAATAATTCATTCAAAGTAGACTGGGTTGGCTAATTTTTGGCATAAAATATGTAATATTATGCAAATATATAAATTATAAATTTATATATAATTTCCAGCAGAATCTATCGCTGTAGTTTCTTTCTTTTTTTACTGCCTCCTCCTCTAGGGAGGCATTTTTTTTGAGGAGAAAATTATGCTCCATCTTCTATTCACTTTATTTGGCCTGCATGAGGTGACTGAAATCGACTACCTGCTCGATGAAGAAGAGAATGAAACGTGTAGCAATGGTTTAGATCAAGAGTATTAACAGCGCTCATCCCTATTGCTTCTTTCTCTTGGTCAAGACCTAAAAAGCTCACCCACTGGTGGGCTTTTTTATGGCTTTATACATTGCTCCGGAAATTACAATCTGTACAAAAAATGATCAAAATTGAATGTGAAAGCTACAAATTTGAATGATAGTTTAAATCCAGATCTTCCAATAGGTGAGGTGAGCAATGAAACTATTAGCTTTGATCGGTGTAGGACTTGCAGCAAGTTATTGTTATATCAATATGAAGAACAAACACTTAAGTCTGTCTAATCTGGATTTCGATGAAAGTATCCATAAAGTCGTTATTCAGAACTTTTGGGTTTAGTGGGTAATTTTTTATTTGGATTATCGAAATAGGATAATTTAATTGAATATTAATTTTTATGAGTGTCATATTATGACAACTTTTAAAATTTCTATTTATATAAAATTTGTATCAGAGCTAGCTTCTGATTTTCTCCCATCTCCGTCCTCCAGAACAGGAGGCAGATTATTAAGAGCAGAATATTATGATCCAGTTCCTTCTTTGTCTGTTTAGCTTTCATGGCGCAACTGAAGTTGAATACACGGGTGATGATGAAGAAATTCGGCGCTGTCAGGATTGTCTAAAAGAGCGTGAATAGGCGCTATACCCGCATCCATAGAGCATAGAAAAATTGCCGGCTTGGCTTAGAACGGATCTTTTTTGACTTTTTTAATTTCAAGGGCAATCAAGATTGATGCAAAAATGAGCAGTCCGCCAATGATCAATAATAATGAATCATTTGCCTTGAATCCAACCCAGAAACTCAGGCCACTGCTGACTACACAGCTTAACAGTAGAACAATTAAAATTACGTATTTCACGATACATCTCACATTAATTTTTTTAATCCCGTGATGATATACCTGTACTATGAACCGCTTGTGAAAGGAAAAAATATAGGTATAACTAGAGGGTCACGCTATACGCAGTGTTGTGATCGCTGGGAGATGAGAAGGTTTTTTTGATGCTTACTCGATGCTTAAGTCAACACACGCCAGGCGTTCACGATGCAGAGGATGATTAATGAAAGGCAAAGGTAGAACACAAACTCGCTGCTCGTCGCGCTGGCCTGATCAAGCCTGTAGTAATAGAGAATAAAAACTAAAAATAGGATCGCAATAAGAAAAAGCATCGTTATTTTTTAAGTCTTAGATATCTCAGCATAATAGAGGAGAGTGCATTGAAGGAAAACAGTGTGTCATTTTAATATGGAGTGTTCGTGCTTATTGAACTACTAACTAGATGTTGATTAATATAAGATTCAAACTCAAGAACCCAATAAAGAAAAGAACCATCTACTAGCCCCGAATCAAAGTTTTTAAAAAGTTAAAAGCCTTCGAACCGTTTAAAGTCATCTTTCCAGATTGAAGAATTTTAGAGCTAAAGCCGTCCTCATGTAGACACATGGCTTAAATAACATTGAATAAGATGTCATAATTGCTAAAATGCGATTCGTTTTTTATTACAGTTTTACAAGCTAAGAAATAAAGCTTTGTAAAACAGCAATCTATCTAGGAAAATTTTCAATGCTTGATATCTATTTAACGGATGTTCAGAAAAAGGTGCAATTTACCGATTATCCGGGTGAGCATCCTGTTAAATTTATTTTAAATTTTAAGAAAATTTTCCCAAGTGTGATGGAGCTGCTGCTGCCGGTGCTGCCTGAAAATGAAAACCTGGAAGACATGACCTGGGAATCAACCACGGCAGATCTGGAACTGTTTAAATTGCTGCTCAGTGGTTGGGGCCTGATTGAGCTGCGTTTAAATGCTATTGCGAAATATAAAGATCGCGCTTTTGCAGACCGTTTGGTGAAGCAAGCACAGCAAAAACGTCAGGACTATAAAAAATCACAAAGCCAATTGGCGACGGTAGAGCTGGACTATCTGTTTATGCATGAAGTTCATGCGCAAATTGATGCAGAACTGGTCGAGCTGGGTGAAAAATTCTATTTACCGACCCTACGTGAATTGTGGCAGGGTAAAGTGGCGGCCAATGTCTTGAATGCACAATTCTAAACGACATTTGCATTCTAGAAGTATATAAAAAATCCCCATGTAGTTTATTACATGGGGATTTTCTTTAGGAGGTAGATATTTAAAACCTGCTTTCCATCATTCAGTTTTAAAACCAGTCGCTGTGAATCGACAGGCAAGTATCATCAAATTCACTGAGTAATTTGGCCTGATGTTCAATTTCCGGTAATTCCCAGCGAATAAAATAGCGCGCCGCTTGCAACTTGCCTGCTAAAAATTGCTGATCTTCTGCCAACTCAGACTGGCCAAACTGCTGTTGCGCCTTGTTGGCCATATCCAGCCATAACCAGGAAATAATCACTTTAGCCATCATATCTAAATACAGTGCAGAATTGGCCAAAGCCTCATTGGTTTGACCTTGCATAAGCGCCTGTCCCAGTTTTTGTGTGGTGCTTTGTACCGTAGCCAGATGTTTGCAGAATTTGCTGGACAGATCCAGAATGGCCGGATGCTGAATCTGTTCCAGCGTGGTGTTGATGCGTTGCATTAGCAGATTTAAGCCTTTGCCATTGTGCTGCCATAATTTACGCCCGAGTAAATCCAGTGACTGAATACCAAAAGTGCCTTCATGAATCGGATTTAAGCGGTTATCCCGATAATACTGTTCTACCGGATAATCACGGGTATAGCCGGCACCACCGAGCACCTGAATTGCCAGATCATTGGCTTTCGGGCCATAGGCAGACGGGAAGGATTTGACCACAGGCGTGATCAGGTCGAGCAGAATGGCGCTATCTTCCGAGCCACCCGCCTGATGTTCATCAATCAGTCGCGCGGCAAACAGGCACAATGCCAAAGCTCCTTCTACATAGGCCTTTTGCGCTAACAACATCCGTTTCACATCGCTATGTTCAATAATATTGACCGGTTTGCTGTCGCTATTTTTTTCACTGGCCAGTCGGCCTTGCGGACGGTTTCTGGCATATTCCAGCGATTCCAAATAACCGCGATAACCGATCATCGCGGCGCCCAGCCCAACACCGACACGCGCCTCGTTCATCATTTTGAACATATATTTCAGGCCCTGACCAGCTTCACCAATCAAATAGCCTAAGCATTGGTTATTTTCACCAAAATTCAGCACAGTCGATGTTGTCCCGCGATAGCCCATTTTATGTAACAGGCCAGCCAGTTTGACATCATTGCGTTCACCCAGCGTGCCATCTTTATTGGTCAGGAATTTCGGCACAATAAACAGGGAAATGCCTTTGACACCTTGTGGCGCATCCTGAATCCGCGCCAGCACCAGATGCACAATATTTTCAGTAATGTCCTGATCACCCCCAGAAATAAACATTTTCTGGCCTTTAATTTTGTAGCTGCCATCAGCTTGTGGAATGGCTTTGGTGGTCAGATCACCCAGAGAGGAACCGACATTCGGCTCGGTCATGGCCATGGTGCCGGAAAAGCGGCCATTGAACATCGACGGGACAAAGGTCTGTTTCTGCTGCTCGGTACCGAAGGCCTGAATCAGATTCGCTGCGGCGGCGGTTAAAAATGAATAAGCCACGGTGGCAGGATTGGCCGACATAAAATAGGCATTGGCAGCCATATTAATCAGTGTGGGAAGCTGCATACCGCCCTGATCATAATCATGCTGGGCACATAACAGACCGGCCTGGGCAAACTGTTGCCAGGCCTGTTTCACTTCGGCAATGGTATGTACCTGTGTACCATCAAAATGCGGTTCTTGCGCATCGCCTTTGGCATTGTGCGGGGCAAAATAGTCTGCTGCAATGCCGCGCGCCGTATCTAAAATACTGTCGAAGGTGGCTTTGTCATGTTCCTGATAACGTTCCAGCTGGGTCAGCTGTTCGGCTGAAAATACCTGATAGAGTAAAAAATCCAGATCTTTTTGATTGATGAGTGCGGTCATGGGATGCCGTTACCTGTTTTTATTGATTGCTCTTAGCTTAACAAGACTTGTATTGGCAGATAAATTGTCAATAATGACACTCAAGGAGCTAAAAACGACATTTGGGAAGAAAGCATGAAGCGGGTTTTTATTCTGGCCTATGATGGTGCACTGGCTTCGGCCATAACCGGTGTGGCCGATTTATTCAGTCTGGCCGGCATTAGCTGGAACCGGATTCAGAAACAGGACATCCAGCGTTTGTTTCAGGTGCAGATTGCCTCGCCACAGGGAAAAACGGTGCAATGCAGTAATGGTTTACGCATTGAGGCGCATCTGGCCTATAGTGAAATCCAGCAGGCCGATTTGCTGGTGATTCCGACTTTGGCCGGTTCCATCGAGCAGATTCTGGAAAAAAATCAGTTGCTCATGAATGTTCTGCAACAGGCCGATCAAGCCCAATGCCTGATTGCCGGAAACTGTACCGGGAATTTTTTTCTGGCAGAAGCCGGAATTTTAAAGGGCCGCAGCGCCACCACGCATTGGGGTTTTAAAGATCTGTTCCAGCAGCGCTATCCAGAAGTCCATTTACAGGCGGATCGCCTGATTACCCAGTCCGATCATGTCTATTGTGCCGGTGGCGGGTTGGCCTGGTTCGATTTGGGCCTGCATTTAATTGAACGCTTTTATGGCTTTGAAATTGCCATTCAGACGGCCAAATCCTTTGTGCTGGATTTTCGCCGTGACAACCAGTTGTCCTATTCCTTGATGCGTATGAGCAAGCCACATCAGGATGGTTTGGTAAAAGAAATCCAGCATTGGCTGGAGCAGCATTTTAGTGAAAACTTGAATATGGAAGATGTGGCGGCGCGCTTTAATATCAGCCCGCGCACGCTCATTCGCCGTTTTAAAGCAGTGTTAGATGTGGCGCCGAATCAGTATGTGCAGGCTATTCGTATTGAAGCTGCGCAAAAACGGCTGGAAGAAACCGAGCAGCCGATTGACCAGATTATGCAAATGGTGGGCTATGAAGATCCGAGCTCATTCCGGCGTTTATTTCGCAAGAAAACCGGCCTGACCCCCATGGAATACCGCCAGCGCTTTGGCCGGCGGTTTTAAGCGTGTTGCTTTCGTTAGCGTGATAACTGTGGCTGTACCAGCTGGGCATGACGACCATGTAGCAGATAATACAGACCTAAACACAGCAGCGCGGCGAGGGCACTATAGAAATACATTTGCGCATAACTAACCGATTTCAGCGCGATTCCGATCAAATACGGCCCGAAGCCCAGCCCGGCGTCCAGACAGATAAAATAGGTCGAGGTCGCCAGTCCCATACGTTCCAGTGAGGTACTTTTGACCGCAATGGTCTGACAGACTGATTGAATATTGCCATAGCCCAGACCAAGCAAGCCGGCGCAAAGCAGCAGCATACTGGAGTTATGCGCCTGACTCAGCAGAAACAGGGCAATCGCCATTACAATAAAGGCCGGATACATAATGATATTTTCACCTTTACGATCCATAAGCCGCCCGGTAAATGGACGCGAAAACAAAATGGCGATGGCATACATTAAAAAGAATAAGGATGCGGCCTCAACCAGATCAATTTCTTTGGCGTAAAAGTTAATAAATGACAGCACGCCGGAATAGCAGATAGAAGCAAACAGCATAATCAGGGAAATCGGCAGTGCATTCTTTTCCAGATATTGGGTCCAGAAGCCAAAGCTTTTACCTGCTGTCGCGGTGGCTGCAGGTTTAGGCTGCGCCAGGTTCGGCATCCGGATAAAACAGGCCACCACCAGACAGCCCAGCGCCAAGACACTGGATAAGCTAAAAATCGTCTGATAACTGGTGTGCAGCATCATCCAGATCGCGACAAAAGGACCAATCGCCGTACCCAGGGTGCTGCTCATGCTGTAATAGCCAATACCTTCACCACGGCGGGTGGGCGGCAGAGTTTGTGCGATGACTGTGCCGAGTACGGTAGAGGCGACTCCCATCATAAAGCCATGAATAAAACGGATGCCGAGCAGGGCAGTCACCCCCATCTCTATAAAATAGCCTAAGGAAACCAGCAAGAAACCGGCCAGCCCAAAAAGCAGGGTGCTACGATAACCGAAACGCTGTAGGCATTTGCCAATCAGCAGACGGCCAAATAAGGTACCGACAATAAACAGTCCTGAAATTAAACCGGCTTCGGCAATGCTGGCATTTAATTCCGCCACGGCATAACCGACAATCACAATCACCAATAGATAAAAAATCAGTACCAGTTGAAAATTGATCAGGCCGACCAGGATAAAGTTTCTGGTCCATAGCGGTGCTTGTGCTGAACTCATTTGTCTTCACCTTGTAGGGTCGGTTGTAACTGTTCACTCAGCTGATTAAGGATCTCGCGGGTATGGGCGATGTCCGCAACTGCAAAAGACTGCAGCAGCTGCTGTTCAAACTGATCAATCTGGCTTGAACAATGCTTGAAAAGTTCCTGCCCGTGAGAGCTAAAAGTCAGGCATTTCTGCCGTTTATCCCTACTTTCAAGCTGATGGATTAAACCCAAGTCCAGCAACACCCGAATACGTTTGGTGATGCTCGGTTTGGACACCTTTAAATAGGCGGCAATATCCACCTGGGTACATTGCTGTTTTAAATGAATGACATATAACACCTGCCACAAGGAATAATTAAGCTGATGCGGCAATAACAGGGTATTGACTTCATCGCTGAACAGACGTGCGCAGCGTAATAAAGCGGTACGAAATTTTAAGGGAGAGCTTGGCATAAAAAAAATAGTTAACCAGGGTAACTAAAACAAAGTCAATGTACGCCTGTTCGGAATTTTTTTCAAGTAGGGAAGCCTGCGAAGGATTCAAAAAAACAGATGATAAAAGATGAGGGGGCAACGTGTATTGCTATAGATTTGTTAAGCAGTGTTAAGGTCAATCAACTGAACTACAAAAATTCCTCTCATCCAGTCCTGTCTATCCAGCTGATAAACCGCAAGAATAAAAAATCAGCGCTTCTATCTTCCAAAAAAACTCATCAGTTGCAGAAATTACTCGCTTAAAGATTCTTGATCAAAAGCCTACACAAGGCCTATACAACTTCGTCCTATGCTGAAGTGCGATGAGAAAAATTCAAAACGCTATATTTAAAACTCTACACCCTGAGCGCAGCTCGACCTTTTGAAAGGTGGCATGATGACCCTCGGTTTTACCGCGCTGGAACTGGCCCGGATTCAGTTTGCCTTTACAGTTTCATTTCATATCATTTTTCCGGCCATTTCCATTGGTCTGGCCAGTTTTCTGGCGATTCTGGAATGGCGCTGGTTACGCAGTCGTAATCCGATTTATCAGGACCTGTTTAAATTCTGGGTCAAGATTTTTGCGGTCGCCTTTGCCATGGGGGTGGTTTCTGGCATTGTCATGAGCTATCAGTTTGGCACCAACTGGAGTGAATTTTCCCGTATCGCCGGCAGTGTCACCGGACCATTATTGGCCTATGAAGTGCTCACCGCTTTCTTTTTGGAAGCGGGTTTTCTCGGCATCATGCTGTTTGGTTGGGGACGGGTAGGACCCAAAGCACATTTTTTCTCGACTTTAATGGTCGCAATTGGCACCTGTATTTCCATGTTCTGGATTTTATCAGCCAATAGCTGGATGCAAACTCCGCAAGGTTTCAGCATCGAAAATGGCATTCTGGTGCCACAGGACTGGTGGGCCATTGTCTTTAATCCGTCATTCCTGTATCGGCTGGCGCATATGGCCATTGCTGCCTTTTTGGTCTCTGCTTTGCTGGTGGCTGCCACGGCCGCTTGGCATTTACTTAAAGGCCGTCGGGATGCATTGGTAAAAACCTCGTTTTCAATGGCCTTGTGGCTGATGCTGATCTTAACTCCCTTACAGGTGCTGGTGGGCGATTTACATGGCTTGAATACCCTGCAACATCAACCAGCCAAACTGGCAGCGATGGAAGGGCATTGGGATACCAATCATGAGAAAGGCATGCCGCTGTATCTGTTTGGTATTCCCGATATGCAGGCCGAAGAAACCAAATATGCACTGGCGATTCCCAATTTAGGCAGCGTAATTCTGACCCATTCGCTAGATGGCACCGTCACTGGCTTAAAAGAATTTGCCCCGGAAGATCGGCCCAATTCGACCATTGTGTTCTGGAGTTTCCGGATTATGGTCGGCTTAGGCGTGTTGATGCTAATTTTGGCGCTGTGGGGATTGTGGCTACGTAAACGGCAGCGTTTATATGAACATCGTCGTTTTCAGCGTTTTGCCCTATGGATGGGACCCTCTGGTTTTATTGCCTTATTGGCCGGCTGGTTTACCACAGAAGTCGGCCGCCAGCCGTGGGTGGTCTATGGGGTGTTACGCACCGAAGATGCCTTATCGCCAGTATCTGCAGAGCAGGTTGGCCTGAGTTTGATGATTTTTGTACTGGTGTATTTTGTGGTGTTTGGGATGGGCATTTATTACATGCTCAGACTGATGCACAAAGGGCCGGAACTGATTCATTCAGCGCCATCATCAGCCTCTGATGCTGAGCTTACTCAAGCCTCCAGACGGCCGTTAAGCAGTGTCACCGAGCGGCTTAACCCGCCCGCCGAGCGCCCCAAACAGGAGCATGAGCCATGATAGATTTATCTTTGCTGTGGATCGGGATTATTGCCTTCGCGGTGCTGATGTATGTGGTGTTAGATGGCTTTGATTTGGGTATCGGGATTTTATTTCCATTTTTTCCCGAACAGGCAGAGCGGGATGTGATGATGAATACCGTCGCGCCAATTTGGGATGGCAATGAAACCTGGATGGTGCTGGGAGGCGCTAGCCTGTTTGCTGCTTTTCCCTTGGCCTATGCCACGGTGCTTTCAGCCCTGTATTTACCGGTCATTTTAATGGTGATTGCCTTAATTTTTCGCGGTGTTGCCTTTGAGTTCCGTTTTAAGGCCAACAGCAGCAAACATTGGTGGGATAAAGCCTTTATTGGTGGCTCTGTTTTGAGCAGCTTTTTACAAGGTGTGATTTTGGGCGCTTATATTCAGGGTATTCGTACCGAGCAGGGGGTATATGCGGGCCATGGCTTGGACTGGTTAACGCCGTTTAGCCTGTTTACCGGTGTAGGCGTGGTGATGCTATACGCCACTCTGGGCTGTGGCTGGCTCATTTTTAAAACCGATCAGGCACTACAGCAGCGCATGTACCGTTTAATGCCGAAGATGCTGATCGGCCTATTGATTGTTTTAGCAGCCGTCAGTATTTATACCCCGATAACCCAGCCGCACATTGCCGAGCGCTGGTTTAATCTGCCGCAGTTACTGTATTTCTCTCCGGTGCCAATACTGGTACTGACCTTTACTTATCTGGCTTTAAAAGCCTGCCGGCAGCGGCAACAGTTTCGGCCGTTTTTGTATACGCTGGCCTTGGTATTTCTGGCCTATAGCGGCTTTTTAATCAGTTTATGGCCTTATATTATTCCGCCCTCGGTCAGCTTCTGGCAGGCGGCTGCGCCGGAAAGCAGTCAGCGTTTTACCCTCATTGGCGCGCTAGTTTTAATTCCGATTATTCTAGGTTATAGCGCGATGTCCTATTGGATTTTTCGCCATAAAGTCCGGGTGGGGGATGATGGCTATCATTAAAGAAAATCGACATGAAGCACATCATTATAGGTCAGTTATTCCCTTAGTCATCAAGGAGCCGCAATGAAACGTACACAGCTGCTGTGGTTTATTGGTCTCTGGCTGGCCGGCTTTGTGGCTTTGGCGCTGATTGCCGGGGCTTTTCGTTTGCTGGTGCAATGGGCTTATTAAGCTGAATCATCTTCGGACTTTAAAAATCCGCCTGAGCATTTTATTTACGGTTCTGTTTGCGATAGACACTTGGCCGCACCGGGCGGCTACTTTTCCAGAGGCCTTTTTTCCGTGCTCTGGCCTGAGTCTGTAAGGCACGCATATGCGCCAGCTGCTTGCGATCACGAATATAATCTTCATAGACCCAGGCGGCGCCACGTTTGACCAGTTCTTCATTGACATTTTTACGGTAGCGATAAATCACCCCGACATGGCGGCCATAGCGATCAATATCGGTAATTTTGACTCGCACCACCTTCTGATGCAGCATGGTTTTCACCAGACGCCGGGTTTCCGGACCATAACTTTGACTCGATTCTGGCGCATCAATATAGGCAAAGCGGATGCGGGTTTCTGAACGTCTTAAATTAAAACGGTACAGGGTGAGGGTATCGCCATCGCTGACCGCAGTGACCCGCGCCCAATAGGTTTTGCCTTTTTTAAAAGGTCGAAACAGTTGCTGCACAAAGCGGGAAATCTTACCCAACAGCATAAACGCAACAAGACAGCATCCAGCGGCCAATGCCAGCAGCCAGAAAGGGGAGAGTTCAGTCAACATAGACGCTTTCAATTCAGCTGAACAGACCAGCCAGCTGTAAACCGTGAAAAATAAAAGTGCTAGTGTAAAAGAAATGGCGCAATTCGCCGGTCGATTAAATCGCCAATTAGCTAGTTTTTAACAAATCAGCTACGCTGCAACGCCTGATCTGGCAAGGGCTTGAGCGATGTTTGAAATTTAATGAAGATAAAGCGCCTTGAATTTGAGTGATCTAAATAGCCTAAGTAAATTTTCTGACCTCATTTAAAATAGCCTAAGCATAATTAAGATTAATCTACTGAAATAGCCTAAGCAAAAATTTTAGAAATCTCCGCTCTTAAAAATGCATGACGTGCATTCTCCTGCATCTCCTTATACCAGAACATCCCCAAATCAATTTGCGGCAGGTCGACAGGCGATTCAAAAATATGCAGCTTCGGGTCAATATGTAAATGTCGCAAAATACTTTCCGGAATAGTCAGTATCGCGGTGTCATGCTGCGCCAGAATTTGCAGGGCAGTGGAATAATGCTGACAGCGTAATAACAGGGTTCGAGACAGCTGATTGCGCTTTAAATAAATATCTTCCAGCAGCAGACCACTACGGCGTGAAGAAACACCAATATGCGGCGCAGACAAATATAATTCTTTATCTATGGATGAACGCTGGCTACAAACCACGAAACGGTCTTGGACCAGCGCCTGAAACTGGATTTTATCGCCCAGCTTGTGTTCCAGATCAATCACAAAATCAATTTGCTGGGTGGCCAGATCATTAATCATGGTTTTACGGTCCAGCTTGCTGCTTAAAAACTGAATCTCCAAGTTCAGCTGCTGAAAGTGCTGCACCAGTTTGGGAAAAATAATCGGTTCAATTTCATCATGTATGGCAATTTTCAGGGTATGTACCATCGCCGGTTCAAACTGCTGTTTTTGCCGGGCAATATGCTGAATAGACAGCAGCGCAGTTTTAATAGTCGGATAAATCTGCTCGGCAAACGGCGTTGGTAACATCTGATGGCCGGTGCGAATAAACAGATCATCCTGTAACTGTAACCTAAGCCTTTGTAAAGCGTGACTGGTCGCCGACTGGCTGATACATAAGAGCTGCGCCGCTTTGGAAATATTTTTTTGTTCAAAAATCGCAATAAACAGCGGGTATAAATTAATATCAATACGATGAAAAGTACCCAGATCCATTGGGCTATTATTATGAATATTGTGCATAGTGCTTAATTCAATAAAATCATTTCATGCATAATAATTTTTAGGTTAAGGTGTTGTAAAGCCAATATAACAACAGATTGAGGAAGCTACAGTCATGTTTGAATTGTCAGCACGCGCACAGGATTATCTCGAAAGAACCCAACAGTTTATTCAAACAGAAATTGAACCAATTGAAGCCGACTTTTGGCAGCAGGTGCATGAACTGAATCAGGGCGGTGACTGGACGCAATGGCAGTGGCCGGCTCAATTAGAAAGTTTAAAAGCCAAGGCCAAAGCCGCGGGACTGTGGAATATGTTTTTGCCTTGTCCTGAATTAGGACAGGGCCTGTCAGTGCAGGAATATGCACATATTGCCGAACTGTCTGGCCGTAGCCTGATTGCCCCGACCGTATTTAACTGTAACGCGCCAGATAGCGGCAACATGGAAGTGTTATGGCGTTATGGTTCAGAACAGCAAAAACAGCAATGGCTGATGCCGCTGCTTGAAGGCAAAATCCGCTCGGTGTTTTGTATGACTGAACCGGCAGTCGCCTCTTCTGATGCGACCAATATGCAGGCCACGGCGGTGGTAGATGGTAATGAGATTGTCCTGAACGGGCGTAAATGGTGGTCATCGGGTCTGGGCGATCCGAATGCCAAAATCATTATTTTTATGGCGCATACCCCGGACGAAAGCAAAGACCGTCATCATCAACATTCGATGGTGCTGGTCCCGGTCGATACTGCAGGGGTGAAAATTGAACGTATGTTACCGGTGTTTGGCGATTATGATGCGCCGCATGGCCATGGTGAAGTCAGCTTTGACAATGTCCGCGTGCCAGTGGCCAATTTTATTGGCGGTGCCGGCCAAGGTTTTGAAATTGCCCAGGGCCGTTTAGGACCCGGCCGTATTCATCACTGTATGCGTTGTATCGGTGCGGCAGAAAAATCACTGGAACTGATGATTGACCGCGGCATGAACCGGACTGCCTTTGGCAAGGAAATCCTGAAACTCGGTGGCAATTTGGAGCGTGTGGCCGAAGCGCGTGTGGCAATTGATCAGGCACGCCTGTTAACACTTTATGCTGCCTATAAAATGGATACTTTAGGCAATATGGCCGCCTTAACAGAAATTTCTGCCATTAAAGTAGTGGCGCCAAGCGTGCTGGAAAAAGTGGTGGATATGGCCATGCAAATCCACGGCGGTGCCGGGCTGTCCCGCGATACGCCATTGACCGGTTTCTTTGCCCAGGCACGTGCCTTACGTTTGGCCGATGGTCCCGATGAAGTGCATAAAGGCATGATTGCCAAACTGGAACTGGCCAAACGCGGTTACAGTACCCGTCGTAAAAAATAAGTGGCAAAACACCAGAAACAGTGTGGGTCTTTACAGCTGAAAATGCTCTAATAGGGCAAGACCTAAAAAAGTGAAAAATCAGGAAAATAACATGTCAGTGATTGATGTTGGCGGTCAGGTTCGTGAAGGCGAGGAACTGGATATTCAGGCAGTAAGCCAATGGTTAAAGGCACAAGGGGTTGATGTTCAGGAACCCGTGGAAGTGACCCAATATTCAGGTGGTGCCTCTAACTGGACCTATCGTCTGAACTATCGTAATGCCGATTTAATTTTACGTCGCCCACCCAAAGGCACCAAAGCCAAATCTGCGCATGACATGGCGCGTGAATATCATGTACAAAAAAATCTGGCGCCGTTTTATCCGGTGTTACCACAGATGGTGGCGCTGTGTCAGGATGAATCGGTGATTGGCTGTGATTTTTATATCATGCAGCGCGTGGAAGGCATTATCCCGCGGGCCAAACTGCCGCCAGAACTGAACTTTGATGAAAACCAGGTTCAGGAACTGTGCATTAATGTGATTGATAAATTAATCGAGCTGCATCAGGTGCCGTATCAGGGCACTGAACTGGAAAAACTCGGTAAAGGTGAGGGCTATTGCCGTCGTCAGGTGGAAGGCTGGGACAGCCGTTATGAAAAAGCCAAAACCCTGAATGTGCCGTCATTTAAATATGTACGTAAATGGCTGCACGAGAATATTCCGGCAGATTCCACCACCTGCATTATTCACAATGACTGGCGTTTTGATAATGTGATTTTAAATCCGCAGCATCCAACCGAAGTGATTGGCGTGCTGGACTGGGAAATGGCAACTCTGGGCGATCCGCTGATGGATCTTGGTTCCGCTTTGGCCTACTGGGTAGAAGAAACCGATAACCAGATTTTTAAAGCCACCCGCCGTCAGCCGACCCATTTAAAAGGCATGTTCACCCGTAAACAGGTGGTCGATTACTATCTGGAAAAAACCGGCCTGCAACCGGAAAACTGGACCTTCTATGAAGTGTTCGGGATTTTCCGTCTGGCGGTGATCGCCCAGCAGATTTACTACCGTTATTATCATAAACAGACCAATAATCCGGCCTTTAAAGATTTCTGGATTGTGATTCATGCCTTGCACATCCGCGCCTTAAAACTGATTGGGCTGCAAAAAATTGAAGCCAATGAGCTGGCACAAAAATACATGGCCAAATTTAAGGAGCTGCTGCCGAAATGACGACCATTTATTTAATCCGTCATGGCCAGGCTTCTTTTGGTGCAGAAAGCTATGACCAGCTTTCGCCGAATGGGGAATTGCAGGCCAAACTGCTGGGGCAGTATTTTGACAACATCTTAAAAGAAGAACCCTATGTGGTGGCCGGCTCCATGCAGCGCCATCAGCAGACTGCACAGATCGCTCTGGCCGAATGTTTCCCTGAAGCTCATCTGGTCACCAATCCGGACTGGAACGAGTTTAACCATCAACAAGTATTTGCCCAATACGAACCGCGTTTTAATGAACCGCATTTATTAAAGGCCGATGTAGCCAAAGAGCTTAATCCGCGGGCGTATCTGGCAAAAATTTTTGAAGGTGCCATTGAACGCTGGACTGGCGGTGAATATCACCATGAATATGAAGAATCCTGGCCGCATTTCAAGGCCCGGGTCGAAACCGCCTTGCAAAACCTGTGTGATGAACTGGCCCAAACCAAACCGCGTTACGCGATTGTGTTTACTTCGGGCGGCGTCATTTCGGTTGTTGCTGGAAAAATTCTGGAACTGAATCCTAACCGGACTTTTGCACTGAACTGGGCCATCGCCAATACCAGCATGACCACTTTGCGTCTGGTTGGTAATGAGCCACAACTGTTAAGTCTGAATGAACATCATTTTATAAAAGCACAACATCCAGAATTATTAACCTGGATTTAATCAAGGAATAGACAGATGACCAAAACAATTTTAATTACCGGCGCAAGTTCCGGTATTGGTGCCGGTATGGCCCGCGAATTTGCGCAAAAAGGCTATAACCTGGCCATTTGTGCACGTCGTATGGAACGTCTGGAAAGCTTAAAACAGGAACTGGAAAGCAAGTACGGCGTGAGCGTGGCCGCAAAAACTTTAGATGTGACCAATTATGATCAGGTATTTGAGGTATTTCGTGCCTTTAAAGAAGAACTCGGCACAATTGACCGGATTATTGTCAATGCCGGGGTGGGTGAAGGCCGCCGGATCGGTAAGGGCAACTTTGCGATTAACCGCGCCACGGTTGAAACCAACTTTATTTCAGCGCTGGCACAATGTGAAGCTGCGGTAGAAATTTTCCGTGCTCAAAATTCTGGCCATCTGGTGATGATTTCTTCCATGAGTGCAATGCGTGGTATGCCAAAACATCTGACGGCGTATGGTGCCAGTAAAGCCGGCGTGGCACATCTGGCCGAAGGCATCCGTGCCGAGCTGATTGATACGCCAATTAAAGTTACCACCATTTTCCCGGGGTATATCCGTACCGAAATTAACGAAGGCGCGAAAAAATTACCATTTGAAGTGGATGAGCAAACTGGTTCACGCTTACTGGCTGCAGAAATTGAAAAAGCACCGGTAAAAGCCTATGTGCCGAAATGGCCATGGTTGCCACTGGGCTTGGCCATGAAAGTCTTACCATTAAAACTGGTCAATAAACTCGGTTAATCCACATGTATATCAAGTGAAAAGTTCCATTTGGCGCTTTTCACTTTTTATTTTAAATGTTTGTTTTAAATATTTGAAAATTTAAAAATATTTCATAGAAAGATAAAAATAGAGGGCTTATTTTGGTTAAAATAGGCCCGATTTTTTTGAAGATGATCGACAATGCGATGTTTCTGAAGCTTGCAACCTTGGGTTTAATTCCCGCCCTGATTATTCAAGGCCGCCGGGTCAAGAAAAATACCTTAAGACTGGCAGAGCCAGAAGGGGAACGTGAAGGCACGAGCGGTCAGGGACAGGCCTTATCTATTTTGATTCTGGGTGATTCAGCCGCTGCCGGCGTTGGCGTTAGCCATCAGGAAGATGCCTTGCTCGGCGCGATTCTGGCCGGACTCACTTCCGAATTTCAGGTCAGCTGGAAACTGCATGCCAAAACAGGCAATACCACGGGGCAGGTCATTCAAAGCGTTCAGCAGCTGGACACTGAAAAGTTTGATGTAGTGGTCACCTCGGTCGGGGTGAATGATGTCACCAAATTGATACCAGCCGATATCTGGATTCAAAAGCAGGCGCAGTTGTATCAGCTGATTGCAGCTAAATTTCAGCCACAACTCATCCTTGCAGCAGGTGTACCACCGATGCAGCTTTTCCCGGCTTTACCGAACCCGCTGGCATGGCTGTTTGGCCAATATGCCAAGCAGATGAACCGTGAACTGCATAAATTTATTCAAAAACAGCCAAACATGGACTGGATTGAATATGACATTGCGCAATATCAGCAGATGCAACTGGAAATGGCCGAAGATGGCTTTCATCCGAGTAAAGAAATTTATCAAATATGGGGCAAAGAAGTAACACTCAAAATTAAACAACGGCTTAAGATGAATAAAGTGAATTGAGTTTGCCACCTTATGATTGATGATCTTGAAATTGAAACCCATCCCTTTGAGCCTTTTTTACCATCCAATGCCAAATTACTGATGATGGGCAGTTTTCCACCGCCCAAAAACCGCTGGAAAATGGAATTTTATTATCCGAATTATCAGAATGATATGTGGCGGATTTTTGGTATCTGCTTTTTTCAGGATAAAAACTATTTTTTAGACCTGCCGAATAAAAACTTTCAGCTTGAACTGATTCAAAACTTTTTAAAAGATACCGGTATTGCACTGTTTGATACCGCCTACCGGATTAGCCGTTTAAAGGGCAATGCTTCAGATAAATTTCTGCATATTCACACCCCGACCGATTTAAATCGGCTGCTCCAGCAAATGCCGCTGTGCCAGTACATTATGACCACGGGCGATAAAGCCACTGATACCTTGATGGAATCAATGCCGGAAGGCACGCCGAAACCGGTAATTGGCCAATCTTCACAGGCAATCTTTGCTGGTCGAGAGCTGCATTTATACCGTATGCCGTCTTCATCTCGCGCCTATCCCTTAGCGGTGGAGAAAAAGGCTGAACTTTATTGCGGTCTGTTTAAGGATGTCGGCCTGCTTTAAAAAAGAGAGGATGTCTTTGGCATCATTGATGGATATTCTACCCATCTAAACGCATGAATATGCACCTCCCGAACCTGGGTGAAATCCGACCAGATCAGCTTGCTGCCGCGTGTCCATTTTAACGGCGCAATTCTGCGGTGTACCTGATGCATTTCCCCGGCAGTGGCCGGGCGTAACTCACCAATTTCAGCATATAAACGCACACCCGGATAAGTGCGAAATTGACCTGACATCATTGATTTTAGCCAGAACCCGCGGCTACTGTTTACGGCCTGAATACAGGCCTGCGCATTATGTTTGAGATGCTGTTGCAGCGTGGCAGAGTAGGTATCAAAAAAGAAACCGGTGGGAGAGCTGTCGTTTAAAAATAAGGTTCCAATCGGGGTGATATTCGGGATACCTTCTGGACTCACACTGGCGATGGAGCAGTGCATACTGGCGCGCTGCGCCTGCGCAACCACTTGTCGTATTTGCCCCCAGGTTTGAGCATCCATATTCTTGTTCATTTTTATACTCATTTTATAGTTAAAACCAGCATAATAAAGACCAGAACTATTGTTATGCGTGAAAGCGCAACTGCATATTCATCATAAATTGGATTTAAAAATAGAACGAGAGGAAATCTGACGAGCACAGCTCAGAAAAGAGCGAAAAACTTCGCTCTTTTTTCATGTTTCAGCAGTAAAAGCAGAATAAAAGGACTTAAGCTCCGTATTCCACATAATCCCATAAATTCAGGCGGGCTTTAATTTCCTTGCGGATTTGCGGCAACATCGGTAATAAAGTGCCATCAATCCATAAGCTGAGGGCTTGGGCTGAGAGCGGTTGCTGTGCATCATCCACCAGTTGTGCACCTTTGACCATCACCAAGGTTTCCTGTTCAGCCGCAGTTTCTACACCCTTAAACAACACCTGCAATTCAAAACCGGTGTCCTGAATCAGCCATTCCAGTTCCAGCTGAATATTCTCATTCGATTGCAACACTACCTGACCTTCAAGCTGCTCCGAGTCGGACAGGCAATCATGTTCGACCCGCACTTTGGCCAGAAACCACTCTTGCTGGCCCAATTCATTCAGGGTTTTAGTCGGGCTGAGAATATCACTTAATTTAAATTGACGGCTTAAATCAAAAAATTGCATGAGGAGAGATCTAAAAAAGAAGAAAAATAAAGCGTGAATTTTAAAGTAATGTAGCAGAAGAGTAAAACCTTCTGGCGATAAATACGAAGTGAGAGATCACACAATCTCTCCGGGTATCGGGTTTGCTGCAAACCCATAGAGCAACTCGTATTCAATTATCTTGGTCAATGTATATTTACTGTAATGTGGATGTCATTACATCATCCACTCGATTGGGACATGGGTCATTAAATTCATCACAAAACGCTGGAAACTGGTGGTTTCCGGATCAACCTTGTGCTGAATCACTGAACCATCTTTTTGATAATCCAGCCAGATAATATGTCCTTTCTCATCCAACCTTAGTTCATAGGCAATTTGCGGCAGGTACTGATTCAATGAATCTGAAATTTCATCCTGAAGCTCATCAGATTCCAAGACCAGCCCAACTTCAGTATTTAAAAAGGCCGAGCGCGGATCAAAATTAAAAGAGCCAATAAACACCTTGCCATCAATATCAAAGAATTTGGCATGCAGGCTGGAAGCACTGCGGCCTTTGGCCGGAATCACGTTACCGGTAATAATTTCATACCAGGTGCGTTCTTCGCGCTGAATATAACGCTTGAATTCATACAGTCGAATACCACTGGCCAACAGCTGCGGCCGGTATTGCTGATAGAAGGCATGCACAATCGGTACATCATTGGCCATATACGAGTTGGTCAAAACCCGGATATCAATGCCTTTTTCTGCCAGACGGCTCATATAATCCGTACCGCGTTGAGTCGGAATAAAATAGGCAGATACTAGTTCCAGATGCTGATCGGGCGTGCCCATAATTTGGATCATCTGATGGTAAATCATCTCTTCATCTTTGGCTTTGCCCTGGATTTTTTCTGGCGGGTCGGCCACAAAATGCGCTTTGGCCCAATGATAGGAACGCTGTTTTAAATACTGCGCCACCTGCTGTTCGGCAAAACTGATCCGGCGTTGCACTTCCTGTTCATCCAGTTGCTGGCTGGCATATTTTTCCCGCAGCAAGGTCAAGCTATTACGATGGTATTTATTGCTGTTCTGGTCCATCAGCTGGACCAGATTAAAACTCAGTTCATGGTTCCAGAAAGCACGGAAATTATCGTTGGCTTTTTTGACCGCATTACCGGCAAAGAGAATATCTACATCGGTAAACTGAAAGTCATCACTGGCATCAAAATATTCCCGGCTGATATTGCGGCCACCGGTCACGGCAATCGCGCCATCGGCAATAATCAGTTTGTTGTGCATGCGGTGATTCACTGCCTGCATCCGGAAGGCATAATCCAGTGCCCGAAAATGACGGAATTTATAAGGATTAAACAGGCGAATTTTAAAGTTCGGATGATGGCTGAGTGCCAGCAAGGTATCGTCCAGTTGGGTGCCATTCTGGTCATCAATCAGTAACCGGACCTGTACCCCGCGGTCGGCGGCTTTGAGTAATTCGGCCAGCACTAAATGACCAATTTCGTCATCGGTCCAGATGTAATATTGCAGGTCTAAATGATGTTTGGCGTTATGAATTAAATGTAAACGTGAAGCAATACTGATAAATCCGTCATACAGCGGTAAATAGGCGGTTTGTCCGCGTTGTAGTTGTGCCTGTGCCTCTGGTCGCGGCATCCAGTGTTCAAAATCTGGTTCAATTGGCGCATCCTGCGCAGCATAGTTCTGTTCAAGCGAATTACAACCGGTACATGCCAGAATCAGACAGCACAACCAGATCATGTTGTAATATTTTAATGGCATCATTTTTATGAAGTAGATTTTTACTGATTCATATAGATTATCATGATGTTATAGGTTGAATCTGTTGATAAAAAGCGGTTACTGTAAGACATCTGTTAAAGACGTATCAAAAGGATGATCAATTTCATGAAATCAAGAGCTGCGGTCGCATTTGGTCCGGGTCAACCCCTTGAAATTGTAGAAATAGACGTGGCTCCGCCAAAAGCTGGAGAAGTCTTGGTTAAAATTAGTCATACCGGTGTATGTCATACGGATGCCTTTACCTTGTCAGGTGATGATCCTGAAGGGGTGTTTCCAGCCGTGTTGGGTCATGAAGGCGCGGGTGTGGTGGTGGAAGTCGGTGAAGGTGTGACCAGCCTTAAACCGGGTGATCATGTGATTCCACTGTATACCGCGGAATGTGGTGAATGTCTGTTCTGTCAATCGGGCAAAACCAACCTGTGCGTGGCGGTGCGTGCTACCCAAGGTAAAGGTTTGATGCCAGATGGTACCACCCGTTTTTCGTATAATGGTCAGCCCATTTATCATTACATGGGCTGTTCAACTTTCAGTGAATATACTGTGGTGGCCGAAGTGTCACTGGCCAAAATTAACCCGGAAGCCAACCATGAACAGGTGTGCTTGTTGGGCTGTGGTGTAACCACCGGTATTGGCGCGGTGCATAACACTGCCAAAGTGCAGGAAGGTGACAGCGTTGCCGTGTTTGGTTTAGGCGGGATTGGTCTGGCCGTGGTGCAAGGTGCGCGTCAGGCCAAAGCCGGCCGTATTATTGCAATTGATACCAACCCGGAAAAATTTGAACTGGCCAAACAGTTTGGTGCGACTGACTGCATTAACCCGAATGATTATGAGCGCCCAATTCAGGAAGTGATTGTTGAAATGACCGGTTGGGGTGTTGATCATTCCTTTGAATGTATCGGCAATGTCAACGTCATGCGTTCCGCGCTGGAATGTGCCCATCGTGGCTGGGGCCAATCGGTGATTATTGGTGTGGCTGGTGCCGGTAAAGAAATCTCGACCCGCCCATTCCAATTGGTGACGGGCCGTAAATGGATGGGCACTGCATTTGGTGGCGTTAAAGGCCGTTCACAATTACCAGGCATGGTCGAGCAGGCCATGAAAGGTGATATTCAGCTGGAGCCTTTTGTTACCCATACCATGCCGTTAGAACAGATTAATGAAGCATTTGACTTAATGCATGAAGGTAAATCAATTCGTAGTGTAATTCATTTCGAGTCGTAATGACCTTATCTAAAAACACCGGGCTTAGACCCGGTGTTTTTTTGTATCTGTACTCACAGAAACCATCACAACTGATATCTTTTTTCTATCAAAACTGCCCAGTCTCGCTACAAAGTAGAACTAGGCTGCATGCTTAAAGTCAGGAATATGCACAGAAAATTGTATATTTTTAAGCTATTTTAATTACAAAAAGAATATACAAAAACTGGGTATTTTTATTTACCGTGGGTTAAAAATAGTTTTTATTGCTCTTATAATACATATCTGTATAGAAGTGTGATCTTATTGGCACTATAACATGGAAAATGCGATATGAGTCATATTAATCTGCTTGAGGTATTAAAAGACAAGTCCAAACAGGTCACGCCTAAACTTGAGAAATCTCCTTTTCAGAAAGACTTTATTCGCGCCATTGAAATGATGCCACAACTGATTTGGGTTAGTTCAGCCGGACATCATCTATATAATTCTAATTTTAAACAGTATCTTGCTTCAGATGAGCAAAGCCTGACTGCTCAAAGCTGGCTGAATGCCATTCACCCGGAAGATGCCGAGCATCTGTGTTTTTTATGGGAAAGTGCGCAAAAAAGTGGTCAGAGTTTTGAAAAAGAATGCCGGATTCGGGATCGCCAGCAGCGCTATCACTGGTTTTTGTTAATTGCCCGAAATTCGCAGCAGCTCGAGGGTTGTGACCAGTGGATGATCAGCTGTACCAATATTCATGACAGTGCGGTGAAATATCGGGAAACCGAAGATACCTTACGTGCCCACACCCATATGCTGGATGTCAGTGTTGACTGTATCAAGATTGTCAAACCGGATGGCTCACTGTCGCATATGAACCGTTCAGGTTGCCAGGCCTTGCTAGGCAAAGAGCGGGAAAAGAACTTCGGCATGAAATGGCTTGACCTGTTACCACCCGAAGCTCGTGAAAAAGGTCAGCAGGCCATTCGTGAGGCGATTAAAGGCAAAAATTCCCATTTCCCGGGTATGAGCATTAATCAGGATGAAGTGAAATACTGGGACAATATGCTGACCCCAGTGCTGAACGAACACGGCGAAACCACCAGTATTTTATGTGTGTCGCGTGATGTGACCTTGCAAAAAATTGCCGAAGATAAATTAAGACTCAGCAGTGAAGTCGATGATCTGACCAAGCTGATTAACCGCCGAACTTTCCGGAAAAAAACCAAACAGGCAATTCAGGTCGCCAAAGAAACCCGCACATTGGTCGGGGTCATGCTGATTGACCTGGATCATTTTAAAAATATTAACGATACCCTGGGCCATCAGGCCGGCGATCATTTATTAAAAGTATTGTCCAAACGCTTTCAAAAATATATTTCAGAACAGGTCAGTATTGCGCGCCTGGGTGGTGATGAGTTTGCCGTGGTGGTGCATTCGGTTGAAAATGAACAGCAGCTGATTGAACTGGCCAAGAAGTTTGCCAAACTGCTGGATGCACCCATTACCTATAGCGGCCGGGTCATTAACTGCGGCATGAGCATTGGCTGTTCGATGTATCCCAAAGATGCCAGAGAAATTCCCGAACTGATGAAATGTGCCGATACCGCGCTGAATGACCTGAAAGCCGGTGGCCGAGGTGGCATCCGCATGTTTGATCATTCTATGCTGGCGGCGGTCCAGAGCAAGGTAGAGCAGTTGCAGACTGCACGCATGATTATTCGTGAACAGCGGATTGTACCGTTTTATCAGCCGAAAGTGTGTATTGAAACCGGTGAGCTGATTGGCTTTGAGGCTTTATTACGCTGGCAGGATGCACAGCAGCGTTACCGTTATCCGAAAGAGCTGCTAGAAGCCTTTAGCGATTATGAGCTGACCACAAAAATCAGCGAATTGATGCAGCAGGCCATTTTTAGTGATTTGCAAAGCTGGATCAAACAGGGCTTACAGACGGTGCCGGTGTCAATTAATGCCTCGCCGGTGGAATTGATGCGCGATAACTACGCAGAAGTGCTGTTAAAACGGATGCAGCATTATCAGATTCCGGCACAATTAATTGAAATTGAAATTACCGAGCAATCACTGGCCGAGCGTGGCTCTGAATGTGTGATTCGTACCATCCATAAACTGAAACAGGCCGGTATTCGCATTTCGCTGGATGATTTTGGCACCGGGCATTCTTCCTTAACCCATTTACGTGATTATCCGGTGGATAGCCTGAAAATTGACTGTGATTTCGTCAACCGCATCAATAGGGATAAATCAATTCAGGCCATTGTCGAAGCGATTATCAAGTTAGGGCCGGTTTTGTCCTTGGATATTATTGCCGAAGGCATTGAAACCAAGGAGCAGTTTGAAACCCTGAAACAGTTTGGCTGCCATTTTGGTCAGGGCTATTTATTTAGCAATGCTGTCAATCAGCTTGAAGCCAAGCAGATGTTAAAAGCCGCTTCATAATCTTCAAATTTCTACGATATAAAAATATAAAAACGGGCACATGGCCCGTTTTTATTTGCGAGGGAACAGAGGTTTAAGCAGTGAGAGCAGTATCACTATGCTGTAATACCTGTGCCATGGCATGTGCCACTGCATCGACATTGTTCTGGTTTAGTCCTGCCACACACATCCGGCCACTACGCACCAGATAAATACCAAACTCCTGCTTGAGCTGATCGACTTGGGCTGCACTCAAGCCAGTATAGCTGAACATGCCGCGCTGCCGGGTCAGATAGTCAAAAGATTGCCCCGGTAAGGCAAGTTCGAGCTGCTGTTTTAAACGCTCACGCATCTGTTGAATGCGCTCACGCATTTCGGTCAGTTCGTCCTGCCAGCTTTGGTACAGCGTCGGCGTGTGTAACACATGCTGAATCAGCATCGCGCCGGTAGTCGGCGGGCTGGAATAAATCCGGCGTACGGTGGCTTTCAGCTGGCCTAACACGCTTTGGGCGGTGGTGGCATCATCACAGACCGCACTTAAGCTGCCAATCCGTTCGCCATATAAAGAGAAAATTTTGGAAAATGAATGGCTGACCAGAAAATTCAGGCCGGCCCTGTCCATCGCCCGGATGGCATAAGCATCTGCGTGAAAATCTTCGGCGAAGCCCTGATAGGCCATATCCAAGAGCGGAATCAGCTGCTTCTGCGCCAGTAGCTCAATCAGCTGATCCCACTGCGCTGGCAACAAGTCGGCACCGGTCGGGTTATGACAGCAGGGATGCAGCAGGACAATACTTTGCGCCGGCAGCTGTTGCAGGCAATCCAGCATGGCAGCAAAGTCCACCTGACCGCTATGCGGATCAAAATACGGATATTCATGGCAACGAATGCCGGCGCCCTGGAAAATCGCAATATGGTTATCCCAAGTCGGGCGGCTGACCCATAATTCAGAGGCCGGGAAATAGCGTTTTAAGAAATCTGCCGCCACTTTTAGCGCGCCCGAACCACCCAGCGTTTGTAAGGTCACTACACGACCGGCCTGACAAGCCGGACTATCTTCGCCAAAAATTAGCGCTTGGACGGCGCTGTTATAAGCCGGTATGCCTTGCATCGGCAGGTACAGTTTGACCTTCTGCTGCTCGGCATTTAGGTCCTGATAAGCCTGCTGGATGGCACGCAACTGCGGAACCTGCTGGGCCTCGTTATAATACAGCCCGATACTGAGATTAACTTTATGCGGACGCGGATCATGCTGGAATTCTTCCATCAGGGACAGAATCGGATCGCCGGCATAGGTATCGACATGTTGAAACATACAATCTTCCTGAATTAATAGCTTTTGGCTTTGATGAGCGCAGGATCGCGCGCCAGTTTTTTCTGTTTAAGGTAATAGGCCAGCGATAACAGGCCAATCCAGACCGGCAGCAGGCCAACCGCAATACGCATTGATGGGGTCTGGCTCATAATCACCAAGATACCGAGCATAAAGGCGATACACAGGTAATTGGTAAACGGATAGGCAATACTTGGGAACAGGGTTTGCTGTTGCTGCGCCAGCATCTGACGTTTAAATTTCAGATGGGTATAGGAAATCACCACCCAGTTAATCACAATGGCTGCCACCACCAGCATCATCAACAGGCTGAATGCCGTTTCGGGGAACAGGTAATTCAGTAGCACACAGAGCAGGGTGAAAAAGGCTGAAACCATCACCGCATTCACCGGAATACCGCGTGAATTGATTTTGCTTAAAAACTTCGGCGCATTGCCTTGTTCCGCAAGACCTAAAAGCATACGGCTGGTACAGTAGTTGGTGCTGTTATAGACCGACACCGCCGCAGTCAAGATCACGAAATTCAATACTGTGGCAACGCCTTGACTGCCTAAGGAGTCAAACATCATCACGAACGGGCTGCCGCCTTGTGCCATCTGGTTCCATGGATATAAGGCCAGAATAATCAGCAGGGTTAAAATGTAGAATAATAAAACCCGGTATACGATCTGATTGACCGCTTTCGGTAAGGTCTTTTTCGGGTTGTCAGTTTCTGCTGCGGCAATACCGACCAGCTCAATACCGCCAAAGGCAAACATGATCATGGCCATTGCCATCACCAGGCCCATCACACCATTGGGGAAAAAGCCGCCAAGTTCCCATAAATTGCTTAAATGCGCCTGCGGACCGCCGTTACCGGACGCCAGCAGATAGCTACCAAACGCAATCATGGCCACAATCGCCAGCACTTTAATAATCGCCAGCCAGAATTCCATTTCGCCAAACAGTTTGACATGCAGCAGGTTAATCACATTAATAAAAATAAAGAAGCCCAGTGCTGAGACCCAGGTCGGAATCTCCGGCCACCAGTAATGGATATACAGGCCAATGGCACTCAGTTCGGCCATACACACCAGCACATTCAGTACCCAGTAATTCCAGCCCGACATAAAGCCGGCAAACTTGCCCCAGTATTTATAGGCAAAATGACTAAAAGAACCACTGACCGGTTCTTCGACAATCATTTCACCCAGTTGACGCATCATTAAAAATGCAATCAGGCCAGCAATGGCATAACCCAGAATGACCGACGGGCCGGCCAGTTTAATGGTCTGGGAGATGCCGAGGAATAATCCGGTGCCAATTGAGCCACCGAGGGCAATGAGCTGGATATGCCGGTTGCTCAAGCCCTTATGTAGTTTGCCATCATGTTGTTGCATCTTTTATCATCCATGTAAAATCGACATCACTGTGTTGTTATTGTTTTGGCGCAGGTGATGTGATTGCTGAAATTTAAACATGCGTCGCCCCTGACACATGCCAAATCGCATGTGCAAGAGCGGCGTTGTCGGGATTTAGAACACCTGAAAATCAGGCAGAGACGTCAAGCACGCCACGTTTAATCTGGTCGCGCTCAATCGATTCGAACAGGGCTTTGAAGTTTCCTTCGCCAAAGCCATCATCTGCTTTACGTTGAATAAATTCGAAGAACACCGGGCCAATCATATTTTCCGAGAAAATCTGTAGCAGCAGGCGCTTTTCACCATCTTTGGTATTGCCATCCAGTAAAATGCCACGCTGTTGCAGCTCTGCAGTCGGTTCGCCATGTTCCGGTAAACGTTCTGCCAGCATTTCATAATAGGTTGCCGGTGGTGGGGTCATAAACTTGGCGCCCAAGGCCTTGAGCTTGTCCCAGGTCGCCAGTAAGTCATCGGTTGAGAAGGCAATATGCTGAATGCCTTCGCCGTTAAATTCCGACAGGAACTCGGCAATTTGTCCGTTACCTTTGTCCGAGTCTTCATTCAGTGGAATACGGATTTTGCCATCTGGTGCAGTCAGCGCTTTTGAGGTCAGGCCGGTGTATTCACCTTTAATATCAAAGTAGCGGATTTCCTGAAAATTAAAGATTTTTTCATAGAAATTGGCCCAGTACTGCATCCGGCCTTTGTAGACATTATGGGTTAAATGGTCAATTTCTTTTAAACCGGTACCCACCGGGCGCGGATCAACACCTTCAAAGAACTCGAAATCCTGCTGATAGATATCGCAGTCGACCAGAAAGATTGGTGAGCCACCAATGCCTTTAATCGCTGGAATATTCAGTTCCATAGGACCAATCACGTTTTTGATTGGTTCGGCACCGAGTTCGAGCGCTTTCTGATAGGCACGGGTTGCATTTTTGGTCTTAAAGCCCATGGCACAGGCCGATGGACCATGTTCATTAAAGAAATACGATGCATAGGATTCTGGCTGATAGTTCAGAATGATATTGATGTCGCCCTGACGCCATAAGTAGACATTTTTGGATTTGTGCTTAGCCACTTGGGTAAAACCGAGCGTTTGAAAAACTGAATCCAGAGCGCCATTTTCCGAGACAAACTCAATAAATTCAAATCCGCATAGCTCTAAAGGGTTAGCTAAGTTGTGCATGTTCCATCCTCATGTATGGTGAGCAATCCAATTGCTTCACTTGTTGTTTTTGCAGGAATTTCCTGAAATCAGGGAGTTCCAGATGAAAATATCTTAGCAAGAGTTAATCTTTGTTCAATGCGTAATATGATTACGCATTTCGTAACTTATAGCTCAAATCAGGCTTAATGATAAATTAAAGTAATGATATTTATAAAATATTGTTTTGTGTTTTATTGGTGAATAGGAAGAAATATAATTGTAACTTTTTGTAAAAAATGGTGGGTGGGCTATGATTTTTAATGAATTAGTTAATAATTTTAAAAGGTTTTTAATGGTGGTGTTTTGACTGTAAATATCCAATAGAAGGTAATTTTAATGCGGATAATTTTTTATCCAAAAGTAATTTGAGTCTTTCGACGTGATTTAACCCGGAAGATAGGAGATCAATTGGAGGAAAGCTGTGTTTTGCTAAATGTGAAAGGAAATCCGGAAGAATGCTAAAAAACATCCAGAAAACTATTGTCAAAGCTGGAAATAGCGCGTATTTTATTTTTCAGACACATACTTTTTTGAAGAAATAAAGATGTTAAAGCAACCTGTAATCTCAAACGCATACTATTACTTCTGGCAGTTTAGATAATTGCCTGAACGCGTTCGGGCAAAATAAGGTTGCCCACCAGTTGATACCTGATCGGCAACCCTGATCAGGTTTTTTTATATCTTGAATTTAATCAATCTTTTGGAGATTCTCATGCGTACATTTAACTATTCATACTTTAGCAACTTTTATTGGTTTTACTTTAGTCAAGCTATGACCAACCTGACCTGTATTAGACCCATATCGCTCAAATAAAAGTTCGGACTGTCAAACCACAGTCCAAAGGAAGAATCAATGAACGCTTTAAATACTGCATTACAACAATCTTCAGCCAAAGAAACAATTTTAAGCTTACCTTATCAGCTCAAGGCACAATTGCCGCTTTCTGGCGCGCTGGCACAGCAAATTGCCGAGCAGCGTCAAACCATTCAGAATATTCTTAACGGTATCGATTCACGTTTGCTGGTGATTACCGGCCCATGCTCCATCCATGATCCTGCGGCAGCACTGGAATACGCACAAAAATTACAACAACTGCAAAGCCAGGTGGCAGACCAGATTTTCCTGGTAATGCGCGCCTATATCGAAAAACCGCGCACCACGGTTGGCTGGAAAGGCTTCTTATACGATCCAGAATTAAACGGTTCATCCAATATGCAATTGGGACTGGAAAAGTCACGTGAACTGTACTTGCAAATTATTGAAATGGGGCTGCCTATTGCCTCGGAAATTCTAAGCCCGATGGCAACGGCCTACTTTGACGATTTACTGGCCTGGGGTGCGATTGGCGCGCGTACCAGTGAATCTCAGATTCACCGTGAAATTTCTAGCCACATGCCGTACAGCATTGGCTTCAAAAATGGTACCGATGGTTCGGTACAAATTGCTTTAGACGCAATTCAATCGGCTTCACATCCGCATCAGTTCTTAGGCATGAGCCAGCAAGGTTTACCGTGTATTTTAGAATCACAGGGCAACCCGAAAGCACATCTGATTTTACGTGGCGCCAATGCTGGCCCGAACTACCAGCTGGCTGAAATTGAAAAAATCAAAGCCAAAGTCAAAGGCGAGATGCCAGCGCTGGTGATTGATTGCAGTCATGGCAACAGCAGTAAAAATCCGTTATTACAACCAGAGGTGTTAAAAACCATTGTGGCAGAGCGTGCACAGACTCAGGTTCGCGGTGTCATGCTGGAAAGTCATCTGGTCGATGGACAACAGAAAATCTCGGATCAGATGACCTATGGCCAGTCCGTGACCGATGGCTGTTTAGGCTGGAACAAGACTGAACAGTTATTGTTTCAGGTCGCACAAGAACTGGTCTTACGACCGTTAAAACGTAGTGCTTAAACTGCAATTGTATTGAATGAATAGCCCCTGAACCTCAGGGGCTTATTTTTTATCAGCACCTTAAAATTAAAATAGAAAAGTTTGATGAAATTGGCAGATTATCTTGAATTTTTTGAATAAGTTGAAATTTTTATTGATTGTGAAATCAGGATGATTGATGCAATATCGACAACATGCTCAGCGCTGCCAATCGGTTGAATACCGGCGCGTTGGGGCCAAAAATGATGACAGAACAGATAGTGAATAATTGATGATGTACAGTGCAGAATTACTCGAAGATGCGCGTAAGTTTATGTTTCATATGCTCAGCAAAGTGGTTGAGTTTGGGGGATCAGATTTATTTATTACCGCGGATTTTCCACCGAGCATTAAACATCAGGGCATGATGAAAGCGCTGGGACAACAGGCGCTGACTGCAGAAAAAACCAAGCTGTTTGCCTACAGCCTCATGAATGAAAAACAGCGTAGCGAGTTTGAAACTGATCTGGAATGCAACTTTGCCATTAGTGTGCCGGAGGTATCGCGTTTTCGGGTCAATGTGTTTCAACAGCAGCTGCATGTCGGGATGGTGATTCGAACCATTAGCGCGGAAATTCTAAACTTTAGCCAGCTGAAACTGCCGGAATCGCTGAAGCATATTATTATGGAAAAGCGTGGTCTAGTGCTGGTGGTGGGGGGAACCGGTTCAGGTAAATCGACCTCTTTGGCGGCGATGATTGATCATCGTAATGAAAATTCAGCCGGGCATATTATTACCGTGGAAGACCCGGTGGAATATGTGCACAAGCATAAGAAGTCAATGATTACCCATCGCGAAGTCGGGGTCGACAGCCATTCCTGGCACAATGCGCTGAAAAATACCTTGCGTCAGGCACCGGATGTAATTTTAATTGGCGAGATTCGTGATACCGAAACCATGGAACACGCGATTGCCTTTGCCGAAACCGGGCATTTATGTTTGGGCACCTTGCATGCCAATAACGCCAACCAGACGCTGGACAGGATTATCAACTTTTTCCCGGAAGAACGCCGTAACCAGCTGCTGATGGATCTGTCATCCAATATGAAGGCCATTATTTCCCAGCGTCTGGTGCGTACCGAAGATGGTAAAGGGCGCCGTGCGGCAGTCGAGATTATGCTGAATACGCCGCTGATTTCTGAACTGATTTTAAAAGGCCAGTTCCATGAGTTAAAGTCGATTATGGGCAAATCGCGTGAACTGGGCATGCAGACGTTTGATCAGGCTTTATTTGATCTGTATAACGAAGGTGCAATTTCCTATGAAGAAGCAATTCGTAATGCCGACTCGATGAATGAATTGCGCTTACAGATCAAGCTGAAAAGTAACCGGCCAAGCGAAGCTTCGGCAGCTATGAGCTTTAGCATGCTGGAAGAACCAAAACCGGAAGATGAAGATACGGAATCTGCTCCTCAACAGAGTGCTTAAGCTGCAATTTATCTAGTATCGCTTTAAAAAAACGCCCAAATTGGGCGTTTTTTTTAATTTAGGCCGTGGCTGGGTGATTAACCACAAACTTATAAAAGACCAGACTCGACAACACCACCCCGGCACAGACCAGATAGGTGATGCTATAGCCTTGCCAGCTAATCAGTAAGCCGACCAGTAGCGAACCGAGGGCAATCCCAATATCGTAGCAGGTGAAGAAAGTTGAGGTGGCATGGCCAATCCGCGATTTAGGCGCGCGCTGAATCGCCAAGGTTTGTAAACATGGTTGCAAGGTGCCGAATCCCATCCCAATAAAGATCGCAGAGACCATAAAACTGACCACACCCTGCATCTGGCTGAGCAATGCCAGACCTGCGGCAAACATTAAGATTGAAGGATAAATCACATAGCGCGGACCATAACGGTCATAAATTTTCCCGGTAATCGGGCGCAGGCTCATCATGGAAATGGCGAACACAATAAAGAACATACTGGCATAACTGAGCAGGTCTTTTTCTTCGGCATAGGTGGAAATAAAAGACATGATGCTGGCATAGGAAAAGGCCACCAGCATCGCCATCACTGAAACTGTTAAAGCCTTTTTCTCCATAAAGTCATGCAGCGATAGCTTACGGCGAACAGTTGCAGCAGTATCGGTTTTTTCTGGCTCACGCAGCGGAATCATAAAACAGAAGGCAAAGCCCAGGCTGATAATCACCGCCAATACAGTCGCAATAATGCTATAGGACCAAGTCTGGATTAAGGAAATGCCCAGCAAAGGTCCGAGGACAATCCCTAAATTCAACGACATAACAAAATAACCCATGCCTTCACCTTTACGCTGCTCCGGAATAAAGTCATTGGCAATTGGTACGGTAACGGTGGTTAAAATACTGAACCAGATACCATGAATAAAACGGATGATCAGCAGCAGGGTCAGGTTGTCAGCAAAAATATAGGCAAAAGACAGCAGGCAGAACATGCTTTCGGACAGGAATAAGGTCTTTTTACGGCCCAGCTTTTCAATAATCAACCCGCTAAATGGCCGAACCAGAATAGAAGATACCATAAACAGGGTCATGGCCAGACCGGCCTGTGCCAGTGAACCGTTCAGCTCATTCAGGATATAAATTGGCAAAATGGTGGTCTGGGCAAAATAGAAAATAAACAGAAACAGGTTATTGGAAAAACACAGAAGAAAAGGTTTGTTCCATAAAGGCTGTGACGCGGTATTTGACATATTAAACCTTTGTGCTGGGATCAATAGGGCATTTGTTGTTGTGCTGATCTGCCGCTATTGGTACATGGGAGAGACAAGGCCTATCTTAAATTATTTTATGGTAAAAATATAGTATTGCTATAATTTATGTAAATTTTAATGTTATTTAATAAATTTAATTAATAAAATTATCTTATTGTGATAATTATATTTATTTAATAGGGTTTTGAGCTAAAAAAATCAGCCCGTAGGCTGATCTTCTTGTAAGATTATTTTTTATAAGCCGGCTTCATATTCGCTGCTTGAAAGCAGTTTTTCGACATCGGCCAGGTTGTCTGGCTTGATTTTATAAATCCAGCCTTTGCCATACGGCTCATCATTCACAAAATCCGGGTCATCTTCCAGCGCAGGGTTAATTTCAACCACTGTGCCGGATACTGGTGCGTGAATATCAGACGCAGTTTTCACAGATTCCACCACGCCGGCCTGTTCACCCGCGGTCACTTGCTGGCCCACTTCAGGTGCTTCGACATAGACCAGATCGCCCAGTGCATCTTGAGCATGATCAGAAATACCTGTAACAACAAGATCACCTTCAATGCGTACCCATTCGTGTGTACGTGCATATTTCAGTTCTGAAGGGTGATTCATGATGACTCCTTAACTATTTAAATCATTTTTGGCATGTTTATACATGCTTTTGCAGAAAAACAAAAGTTTTATAAATACGGATCTTTACGCCAGTTGCTTGGACTGCGGCCACTCCAGCGCTTAAAGGCGCGGCTAAAATTGGCGACATCGCTATAACCCAGTTCATCGGCAATCTGTTCCAGGGTGTAATCGGTACGTGACAGCAGCGAGGTGGCATGCCGGTAACGGACTTCATCAACCAGGGTAGAAAAAGAGGTGCCTTCGGCTGCCAGCTGGCGTTTCAGGGTGCGATCTGACATATGCAGCTGGTCGGCGACATGCTCGATACTTAAATAATGCTGTTCGGAATTGGTCAGAATATCGCGCACGCGCATTGACAGGCGGCGCCGTTCACCCAAGGCAGAAAGTTCGGCTTCGCACTGGTTAATGGCAATCTGGCTGGCAATAGGATCGGCATGAATCATTTTCAGCCCCAAATACTGCTTGTCAAAACTCAAGATCAGATAGGGCTGGTCAAAACGGAAACTGTGATTCGGGAATTTGGCTGCATATTTTTCAAAGCCCAGCGGTTCCGGAAAATCAAAATCGACTTCACCAGAAAGATGCTCCATGCCGGTAATGGCTTTGGCCATGGTGATCATGCCAATAATCAGTGCAATCGCAATTTCGGTTCTGAGCGGTTCCAGATCAATTTCACCTTGCAGCTGCAGGGTGGCTTTTTCACCAAAGGTAGAGAAAAACAGCTGTAAAAAGGGCATCCGCAGCTGAATAAAGCGGTTGGCCAGCATTAAAGCATCACTAATATCATTGGCAGTCATAATCGCATAGCCGATAAAGCCATGAATCGAGATGCGCATTTGCGTGCCTAAATGATAGCCCAGCGTCGATTCACCGGTGAGATACAGCGCATGTTTGACCATGTCATTGGCCATGCTGGTCGGAATCCGAAAGTCAGGATCGGCCAGTTGTTCAGTGGTCAGATGGAAGGGAGCAAAAAAGGTTTCAGCGTTATATCCCCAACGGGAAACAACATCCAGAATAAGTAAGCCATAAACACCAGGAACACCCTGATCCTGACGCGGTAAAAGTGTTTTCATGCACGGTCCATTGCACTAATGAGTATTATTTTTTAAATTTGCTTGCCTATATTGGCATGAAAAAAACCGGAAAACTAGAAAAATTGTTTGACAAAATGACTGCTTAGGCCACCTGTGCATCCCGCCGGAACACCACAATTTTGGTGGTCGAAATCAGTAAAACTTCACCATGCTGGTTTAAGGCCTGTGTCACATAACTGACCAGACCACGGTCCAGCTTGGTTTTTGATGGACTGATGGCGGTAATTTCAACATCAACATGAATCAGGTCACCCGGACGGGTCGGACGCGGCCAGCGCAGACTGGATTCTGAACCAATCAGGCCATGTGCCACCGGAAAACATTCGGTCCATAAACGCATGGTTACCGCGGCAGTATGCCAGCCACTGGCGGCAATGCCTTGAAATACCGGATGCTGCGCGGCTTGCTGCACATCGGTATGGAAAATTTGTGGGTCATACAGGTGGGCAAACTGCTGAATTTCTTCTAAAGTCATTTCGTAGTCACGACTGACAAAGTGATCACCCACCTTCAAATCTTCCAGATACAACATATCAGGTTCCTTGTTTTTGCTTTAATTGTTGTTGCTCAATCAGAAAGCCACCAGTTTGGCGTTGCCACAGCTGAGCGTAAATTCCGTTCAGTGCCACCAGTTCATCATGCGTGCCTTGTTCGGCAATCTGACCCTGATCCAGCACAATCAGGCGATCCATCTGCGCAATGGTCGATAAACGGTGAGCAATCGCAATAACGGTTTTACCTTGCATCAGTTCATCCAGACTGGACTGAATTGCGGCTTCAACTTCAGAATCCAGCGCACTGGTGGCTTCATCCAGAATTAAAATGGGCGCATCTTTTAAGAATACCCGGGCAATCGCAATCCGCTGACGTTGTCCGCCCGACAGTTTCACGCCGCGTTCACCCACATAGGCTTCATAACCGCGTTTGCCACGTAAATCGGTCAGCTGCGGAATAAATTCTTCAGCCTTGGCTTTGGCCACTGCAGCATACATCTCTTCATCGCTGGCATCAGGGCGGCCATATTTAATATTTTCAGCCACGGTACGATGCAGCAGCGACGTGTCCTGTGTTACCAGCGCGATATTCTTACGCAGGCTGTCCTGGGTGACATCGACAATATCCTGACCATCAATCAGAATCCGGCCCTGATTAATCTGATAAAAATGCAGTAACAGCTGGATGAGGGTCGATTTCCCGGCACCGGAACGTCCGACAATCCCGATTTTTTCACCCGGACGGATGGTCAGGTTAAACTGCTCAATTACGTTTTTGTCATTATAGGCAAAGCTGACATTTTCAAATTTGATTTCACCTTGCGCGACATTCAAGGTTTTGGCATCCGGTTTATCTTCAATTGTGATCGGGCGGCCGAGGGTTTTCATCCCGTCTTGAATGGTACCGACATTTTCAAACAGCGCCGAGGTTTGCCACATCATAAATTCAGCAATGCTGTTCAGCTTGAGAATCATGGCGGTGGTGGCGGCAATAATGCCGAGTTCTGCCTGGCCATTCATCCATAACCACAGCGCCGTACCCAGCACACCGACATACAGCACAACCGTCAGCAGGTTAATGCTGATTTCATACTGTGCGCCCAAACGCATCTGCTTATAGACCGTGACCATAAATTCCTGCATGGATTCTTTGGCATACTGGCTTTCGCGGCCGGCATGGGCAAACAGTTTCACGGTCTGGATGTTGGTATAGGCATCGGTCACGCGGCCGGTCATGACGGCGCGGGCATCAGCCTGGCTATTGGAGATTCTGCTTAAACGTGGAATAAAATAACTGGCTGCGGCAATAAACAGGCCCAGCCATACCAGCAACGGGATAATCAGCATAGGTGAAATGGCGCCTAACACCACGCTGATGGTAATAAAGTAAATCACCACATAGGCCAGCATATCGCCCAGAATAATCCAGAATTCTCGTACCGCCAGCGCTGTTTGCATGACTTTGGCCGATAGCCGCCCGGCAAAATCATTATGGAAAAAATCCAGACTTTGACGCAGCAGTAAGTTGTGAAAACGCCAGCGCAGGCGCATCGGGAAATTACTATATAAAATCTGATGTTTGATAATGGATTGCAAACTAGCAAAGAAAATATTGGCCAGCAGGATAAAAGTCAGAATAGTCAGATTGGTTTGATGTTCGGCCAGAAAGGTATCTGGCTGACTTTGACTGAGCCAGTTCACCAGCTCGCCAATTTTGGCATAGAGCAGGGCTTCAAAACTTGCCGCACCTGCGGTACACAGCACCAATAGCAATAAGTACGGACGAACACCGCGCGCGGCCTGCCAGACAAAAGGAAAAAAACGGGTAGGTAGTGGTTTATTTAAACCTTTGGTGGGGTATGGATTAACCAGGCTCTCGAACCACTTAAACATACACAATGTCCTTTTGAGCAAGCAGATTGATGATCATCATTGGTATCGGCCATGCGGCTTGTACAGACGAAGAGCATGTTCTATTCAATGCGCTACTGATCACGATTACCGCTTGCGAGATAAACAACAGATTTATTGCCAAGAATACCCAGTTTAAAAGAAAAGTAAAACTTTTCAGGGCGGTGCTGCTTTAAAATCAGGCAGATAAATAAGGCTTTGCAGTTGAAAGAAACCTCATATTTTTTTGCGAGCTTCGATCAGAAAATATCTGCCTGAAACTTACAGAATTTCAATCTCGACTACATCAATATCGGTTGGTTTATAACGGTGTGTATCCACTTCACCGACCACCCGGACTTTTTTACCCGGATTCAGCAATTGCGCCGGTGTCGCCAGATCATGATCAATTTCGACATGGATGATGCCGGTCTGATCCTGAAGCTGGTACATTTCATCTTTAATATGTTTATGAATAGTGCCATACACCGTAACTGGTGTTTCATCTGCGGCTTTCAGTGCCTGCGCAGTGGTCATAATATTTTTTGCTGCTTGCGCAATAATTTTCTGGTCATCATCCGCAAAGGCAGGAGCTGAAAGTGCAAGCAGAACACTGGCGAAGATTAACGGCATTTTAATTTTCATGCAGGATGTACCTCTTTCTTTTATAAGCTTAATTTCAGTATACGTAAAAACAGCGTGCTGCAATGCTGTGTCATTGTAAACATCAGCGGGCAGTGTTTAGGTAAGAAAGAACAGGGAAATGAGTCTGATACATTCGAAAGGGAAGATGAAAAAGAAAACCCACCAAGCGGTGGGTTCTCATGTGTTTAGTTTCAGTCTAAAAACTTAAGATGCTTTAAACGACTCTTTAAAATCGGTTCCAGATGGCGCCTGATACACCTGTAAACCAAACTCCGGAATAATTGCCAGTAAATGATCCATAATATCTGACTGGATATTTTCATACTCTTTCCAGACCGTGGTATTGGTAAAAGCATAAATCTCCAGTGGTAAGCCTTCGCTGGTCGGTTGTAGCTGACGTACCATCAGGGACTGGTTTTTGCTAATGCCCGGATGCTGCTGAAGATAAAACTCAACATAGGCACGGAATGTCCCCAGATTGGTCAGACGACGATGATTGTACTGAGCATGGTTGTTTAGCTGCTGGTTAAACTTCTCCAGTTCTTCCGCTTTGGTATTTAAATACTGATCCAGCAAAATAAACTCTTTCAGCTTGGCCTGTTCCTCAGCGCTCATGAAATGCACGCTGCTCTGATCAATATGAATCGAACGTTTAATCCGGCGTGCACCGGCTTCCTGCATACCGCGCCAGTTTTTAAAGGTGTCAGTAATTAATTTGTTGGTCGGAATGGTGGTAATGGTCTTGTCAAAGTTCTGTACTGTGACGGTATGTAATGACATATCAATGACATCACCATCGGCATTTAAAGATGGCATTTCAATCCAGTCCCCTAAACGCACCATGTCATAAGAGGCAATCTGTACCGAAGCCACCAGCGATAAAATCGTATTCTGGAACACCAGCATCAGCACCGCAGCCATGGCACCAAAACCGGCCAGCAAGGTGAATACATCTTTTTTCAGGAAAGTGCCCAGAATCATCAGACCGCAGACAATAAAGATAATCAGCTTGACCAGCTGCAAATAGCCCTTAATCGGTTTATTGCGTGACTTGGGATTGCGCTGGTAAATCAGGTTAAAGATATTCAGCAATTCGCCAATGGCCAGGGCAATGGTCAGGAAGATAAAAGCCTGCGCACCCATCTGTACAAAGGTGATGGCTTTATCGGAAAAATGTGGAACGGTGGTAATCCCGTTCATGATTACAATCGCCGGCACAATATTGGCAATACGGCGGATGACGCTGTGTTCGGCAATAATTTCGTTGTGGGCAAAAGAAAGTTTGGAAATAAGCTTGCGAATGCCGCGTACCACCACCTGCTTGGCAATAAAATTGGCAATAATCGCCAATAAAATCACAATACTGAGAGATGACAGCATTTCTAGCCATGGGTATTGATCTATCCAGTCTTGCAGATTCTGGATGACGTCAAACTGTTCCAAGTGATCCTCGCTTAATTCATTTTAAAAATGTGATAGAGTTTAAAGGTTTATGTTTAAATTTATAACCTCTAATAAAATTTTTATACATATCCTGTGCATCTGCTTACGTTTAATCGGCTCTGAATCACATGAAACGGCCCATAAAAAAACCGGCCCAAGCCGGTTTTCTTTGTAGTGCTTACCACATCAGGTCATCAGGAATGACATAAGCAGCATACGGATCCTCTTCATCGGTGGTATCCGCGTTGCTTTGTGAATTATTCACCAGAATAAAGCCTTCCATTTTCTGGTTAATACGCTCTGCCAACGCTTTTGGCAAGAAGGCATAACCGTCATTTTCCTTGGCAATCACCAGACTGCCGGCCACCAGTGCATTATAAATCTGCTGGTTGATGTAGACTTTTTTAATGGTGCCATCAATAAACTGATACACGCTGTCGCCATCGGTGTCGCGGATTTTATGCTGGTTGATCATTTGCATGATGGCGGCTTTTAGCTCTTTTTCCTGCAAGGCGGCTTTTTTCTCTTGTTCCAGCGCCTGATCACGGGCCATTTTCTGCTGTTTGTCCTGCTCGATTTTGGCTTTGACTTCAGCATCTTTACTCACACCTGTGCGCTGCTCATGTACTACCTGTTTAGACAGTTTTTTAGCCTTTTTATTATCGACTAAACCTGCTTTGAGTAACTGTGCCTGTAATGCATTTTTGACCATGAGAAAATGTCCGAACTATTTCTGAAAATGTCGATAACGAAAATAAATCACCCAGTACACCAGACTTAAGCTAAAGCTTAAAGCCACCGGCACCAGGAAAGAGTTTAATTGTAATAAAGGATAAACCGCTGTCGCAACCAGACCGCCAATAAAGAAGCCAATTAAAATCAGCAGGTGCAAAATCACCCGGCGTTTGCCAACATGCAGGCCACGCACGCGATAGCCCAAGGCCAGACCCAAATCGGTCAATACCCCGGATAAATGCGTGGTCCGGATGATGGTGCCTTTGTAATAGCTGATCATGGCGTTTTGAACGCCCATCGCTACACAGGCCCAGAGCAATGCATAACGCGGGAAATACGGCAGTAAAATCCAGCACAGCAGAATAAAAATAGCCACTAAACTCAGCGGCAGCCCATAACGGCGTCCGAGGAGAAAGTGGCTATTTCCCAAGATAAGTCCACTATAAAATGAACCAATCACATAACAGACAACGACCAGAAACAGATAAATTACCTGTGACCATTGCCAGTCCAAAAGTGCCATTGCCAGCATGCTGACATTACCGGTCATGTGGGAAACGGACTGGTGCAACACAGTCACCAGTCCTAGAACATTAATGATTCCGGCATTAACAGAAAGAAAAAATGCACCCAGCTGAACCCAGAGCGGTAATTTTTGAAATGGCATAATTCATTGATTAATCAACAGACGTAGTGCATATATTAACGCAAACTACGATCAACTGCGGCAGTAAATAATACATCGGTAGATGAGTTCAGTGCAGTTTCAGTTGAATCCTGCAACACGCTAATCACCATACCAATGGCCACCACTTGCATGGCGATGTCCGATGAAATTCCGAACAGGCCACATGCCACCGGAATCAGCAGCAATGAACCACCGGCCACACCTGATGCACCACAAGCCGAAACTGTTGCGACCACGGATAAAATCAGCATGGTGCTAAAGTCAACCTGAATGCCTAAAGTATTTACCGCCGCCAGTGACAGCACAGTAATGGTTACAGAAGCACCAGCCATGTTAATCGCAGCACCCAATGGAATGGCGACACTGGCAGTCGATTCCTGTACCCCTAAACGTTTGGCCAAATCCAGGTTCACCGGAATGTTAGCGGCAGAGCTGCGGGTAAAGAAGGCGGTAATACCACTTTCACGTAAACATTTGAATACCAGTGGATACGGATTTGAACGGGTGACAAAGCCCACCATCATCGGGTTAATCACCAGCGCCACAAAAATCATGGTACCAATCAGCACAGTTAATAATTGCGCATAGCTAACCAAGGTACTCATACCAGATTCGGCAAAAGTCACCGCCACCAGACCAAAAATACCAAACGGCGCAAAGTTAATGACCAGACGGATTACTTTATTCACAGCATCTGCAGCATCGGTCAGGAAGGCTTTGGTATTGTCTGTTGCATGACGGAAGGCCACACCTAAAGCCACAGCCCAGGCCAGAATACCAATAAAGTTGGCTTCACTAATTGCTGTTACCGGGTTAGCCACAAAACTTAAGAGCAGATTCTTTAAAATCTCAGCCAGACTGCCCGGTGGTTGCATGTCGGTATTGGCCGGAATATCCAGGAACAGCGTGCTTGGGAACAGGCTGCTGGCAATTACTGCAGCCAGGGCAGCCAGGAACATACCTGCGGCATACATCAGCATAATCGGGCGGATATGCGCACTATGGCCAACTTTGAAATTGGCAATAGAGGATAACACCAGGACAAACACCAGAATCGGTGCCACGGATTTAAGCGCTTTAATGAATAAATCGCCGAGCAGGCTTAAGTAGGGCGCAAATTGTGGAAAAGCCACCGCAACTATCACACCTAAAATGATAGCGATCAGAATTCGAGTGACTAAGCTCAAGCGCAGATATGCTGAGAACATAGGAAGGCCTTGTCTGAATTACGGACAATATAGGGAAAAATTAGCGATGTATTTTATACCGAAAATTTAAATAGCTTACAAAAAAAATTCATATAAAAATCAAATGGCTGTTTTTAAATAGAATATTCGAAAAATTAAGCTATGCAAAAGTCATGATTTTTTCATGTTTTTATGCTTATGCCTGCTTTTTAGGGCGAATAATTGCCTGAAAAGCAGGCAGTTCCGGCATTTTAGGTGATGTCCGGACTCAGCTCGCGAATGGCCTGATAATGGGTCAGGAAAATTTTACCGCTTAAATGATTCAGTAATTTAGAGCGTTGCAGTTTGTCCATGACCGGGCCTTTAACTTCGGAAAAATGCAGCTGGATATTCAGTTTTCTCAGTTCATTGTCCAGATCTTCCAGCATTTCCAGCGCACTTAAATCAATGGCACTAATACTGGAACCGTTAATTACCACATGCTCCAGTTCCGGTTTCTGGCTGACCGCATTAATCAGGAAACCTTTTAAGGTATTGGAATTTAAAAAGGTCAGGTCTTCATCAATCCGGATTGAGAGCACTTTGGCCGAGGTGATGACCTGATGACGCTGGATATTACGGAAATGCTGGGTGCCTTCGACCAGTCCAATTTCGGCAATATGCGGCCGGCTAATACGCCACAGCAGCAGAATAAAGGTCGAAACAATCCCGATAATCAGCCCGGTAGAAATATCAATAAATAACACGCCGAAAAAGGTAATCCACATCGCCAGACCATCGGCCTTGGAATAACGCCAGGTGTCGATAAACGGTTTTAGCTCGACCAGTTTCCAGATTGACACAATAATGGTCGCTGCCAGTACAGTCAGTGGCAGATCACGGAAAAAGCCGGTGAAATACAGGCTGACCAGCACAATAAATAAAGATGACAGCACGCCAGCCATGGAGGTTTTGGCACCGGCATCAGCATTGACCACGGTACGTGAGAGGCTGCCGGTCACCGGAAAGGCTGAACTGAGGCCGGCCCCAATATTGGCTGCACCCAGGGCAATGAGTTCCTGATTGCTATTCAGCTGGCTACGCTGCTGCAAGGCGGTGGCTTGGGCAATGGATAATGACTCCACAAAGCTGATCATGGCAATCATCGCGGCGCCGGGTAACAGTTGCAGTACCAGCTCCAGATTCCAGAACGGCATCGACAGCGCCGGGAAACCGGAAGGAATTTCACCGACAGTTTTAATGCCGACCTGTTGCAGATTAAAAAAATAGACCAAGGCAATGGAGACCACCACCAGCACCAGCGGTAAAGATTTAATGATAAATCCACTGGCCCCGAGGCGCTGTTTGACTGCTTCCAGATTAAAAAACTTCGGCATGAAGACCAAAAACAGAATGGATGCAATACCAAAGATCAGGCTTTCCCAATGCATCAGGCCGATATATTCAAAGACACTCAGCACAAATTCCGGAATATTGTTGGCTTGTAGCGGCACATTAAACAGAAACTTTAACTGGCCCAGTGCAATCAGCAGTGCCGAAGCAATAATAAAGCTTTTAATAACCGGATGGCTGATCAGCTGGATCAGGAAGCCAAAGCGCAGCATACCGAGCAGAAGGGAAATGACCCCAACCATCAGCGCCAGCAGACAGGCGGCTTGAATATACACCGGAGAGCCGACTTCAAATAAGGGATTTAAAGTGGCAAAGGTCATCATGGAGATGATGGCTACCGGGCCAATCGAAAGCGTAGGACTGCTGCCGAAAAAGGCATAGATGATCATCGGCAGTACACTGGCATACAGTCCCATCACCGGTGGAAGACCAGCCAGCATGGCATAAGCCATACCTTGCGGCACCAGCATCGCAATGACAATTAGCGAGGCCAGCAGGTCAGATTTCAGGGTCACGGTATTATAATGTTTTAACCATTGCCAGGCGGGTAAACGATCGAGCAGGCGTGACTTAAAATCTGACATATAAAAATCTAAATCATAAATTTAGATATATTATGCATAAAAAATGCTAAGAAATCTGCCTATGCAAAATTTATTAAAGTGGTGTAGCAGGACAATACAGTCGATAGAGCGTGCTGAGTACTTCAACCAGTTTCGGATCTTTAATGGTGTAATAAATCTGTTTACCGTCTCGGCGGGTGTTCACCACATCACTTTTACGCAACATCATCAGCTGTTGCGACAGGGTCGGCTGGCGAATTTGAGTAATTTCCTCAATTTGCGATACATTCAACTCTTGTTGGGAAAGATGGCAAAGAATCAATAGACGGTCGGTATTGGCAAGCGATTTTAAAATCGTTACGACAGTTTCAGCAGAATCACGCATTACGTCTATTTCAAGACCATCACTCATAGTTAATTTCTCTAAAACACGTTGCTGCTAGTATAGAGCGAGTCGGGGCAAAGCGCTGAATAAAAGCGCCAAAACCCCATTGTTTTTTGTGAATAAATATATCAAATTAACTGATAAGATCGTGTGATTAGTATCACAATAATATCTGAGAATCTGATACTTTATTTTTTACTATACTCTTTAAACTGTTTGATTTCTTTCTCAGAGAACAGCAGCTTATCTGCAATCTGCTGTTGCAGCTCAGGGGCATACCAGCCCAGATAATCTGATATTTCTGTATCAAATTGTGGTTTCAGTTGTAACTGCTGACCTTGCATCTCCAGCAGTCCAAGCTGTTGTAAACTGCCCATAAAGCTCTTTAACGTGGCACTGTCGAAGTAATAACCGCTGTTTAAATTGCCTGACTCTGCCAGCCGTTTAAATACGGTTTTGGCCATTTTTTCCAGCGCTTTTAAATCTAACTGATAGGGCTCGGCATATTCCTGCAATAACTGGCTAATCAGCACAAAGTTGTTCAGGCTGCTGCGTGCCAGCGTTGCCAGACTATGCATTGGATGTGTTGCTTGGAGTTCAAGCAGCTGAATGTTCTCCGACACGTCAATCCAGCCCAGTTGCTGCATGCTGCCAAGAATACGGTCAATCTGCGCAGGAAGTTCTGTGGCTGACCATTTTAAAAACAGTTCCGATTTCAGGAATGGATATAAGCGGCTGACATGCTGCTTAAGCTGCGCTGTGGTGATCGCCGGCATATCCTGCACGAGCAGGGCAATCAGCGCCGGTAAGCTTAAGCAGTGCAGAATATTATTACTAAAGTAGCTGAGTAAAATACGCTGACTTTCGGCCACACGAATCCAGGTCTGGTTATCCTGCTGATAATGCTCGACCTGTTTCAGCTTCAGCGCATATTGAATAATTTCTGGTGCCGACAGCTGGGTGATAATCATGCGATCATCATAATGGGTGGCTTTAAGCAGCTCACGATACTGTTCAATCTGGCGCAGTAAATCATCCTGGCTTAAGGCATGTTGCGGTGCATTCAGCAAGATGGTGGAAATCAGCGAAATCGGGTTAATCACCACCGCTTTATTGATATTTTCCAGAATTTCCCGTGCTGCCTGATCAACCGTGTTGATGACTGGACGTGGCAATTCATCATGAATTGAAAGCTGGATCTGATCGGCCTGATTCTGTTGCAGAATATTGTCCAGAAACACCGGTTCGCCGAAGTTGACATAGACCTGGCCAAATACTTTTTCAATTTTCCGCGCCGAGTTCAAAATGCCCCATAACGATTCAGCTTCTTTGGGCTTGCCATTCAGCTCATTTAAATAAGAGGTACCTTCCATCAGCTTTTCATAGCCAAAATAGGTCGGAATAAAGGCAATCGGTTTGGTGGCACCGCGTAAATGGCTTTGCACCGTCATCGACAGCATGCCTTTTTTCGGTGGCAGCAATAAGCCGGTACGGGAACGGCCACCTTCAATAAAATATTCCAGCGGGGTATTGCGTGACAGCAGGCTGTGCAGATATTCCTTAAATACCGATGTATATAGTGCATTACCACTAAAGGTACGGCGAATAAAATAGGCACCGCCACCACGTAAAATTTGCCCAACCACCGGTAAATTCAGGTTAATGCCGGCAGCAATATGCGGCACCATCAGGCCACGGTTAAAAATCACATAGGACAGCAGCAGATAGTCAATATGACTGCGATGACACGGCGTATAGACAATTTCATAGTCTTTGGCCAGTTCACGCACGGTATCGAAATGATGCACTTCAATCCCGTCATAGAGCTGGGTCCAGAGTTTGGTCAGTGCCAGCTCGGCAAAGCGTAAAGTCGAATAGGAAAAGTCCGATACAATTTCGGTCAGATAGCTTTTGGCACGGTTTTCTGCCTCAAACATGCTGACTTTTTTATCAATACTTTCTTTACGAATCGCCTGTTGCACCGCCTCGGTTTTCATTAGTTTATTGATCAGGTTGCGGCGGTCGGACAGGTCAGGGCCTAAAATGGCTTCTTTATATTGGTTAAAGTTCTGGTCCAGGGTTTGCACCACAAAATGCGCCGGAGAAAAGTTCGGGCGCTCGGTCTGCGCGGTTTCCAGCAAAGCTCTTAACGATACCGGCTTGTGAAATTCAATATAGTTTTCACGGCCATATAAGGAAATATTCAGGGTTTGTTTCAGCTTGTTCGGTTTGGCCCAGGCATCGGCAAACAGGGCTTTAAACCAGGAATCTTCATATTCCGGCGCACGCCCCCAGAGCACAGTTACCGGTACTAGCTGCACATCCTGATCCGGATGCTGCTGCAAGGCCTCAATTAGACGAATCAGGCGGGCTGAATAATGATAGCTGTCATGCGGATGATCCTGCTCATTCAGTGCCAGCATCGAGTTATCTTCATTGTACTGGCCTAAAATCAGTGGTGAAAACACCGAAGGCAGGCCACGCGCTTGCGCTTCTTTATCAATCAGTACGGTATTACTTAAAGAGGCATCTTGCAGTACATAGCAGATACGGGTATGTAGCTGATTCTGCGCCAGATTCTGTTCCAGTTCGCTGGTGCTGCCCAGGACTTGCGGGGTCACAATCTTATCTAGAATTTTTTGCGTCAGGTTACGATAAATTCGGCTGTAACTCTTGTTAGACATTGCATTCCCTAAATATTTTCATGGGCCGGATGGGCTGTTTTTACAGTAGAACCTGAGGCCGGTGGGCTGACACGGTCGTCAGTCAAGATCAAAATTGAACTAAGTTTACAGCGATTTATAGGCTGGACTGAATAGATTTCATGGGGTGATCACCTAATTTAACGAAAAACTGGCCGTATTTGTGTGAAACTTATTCAGTTTTTATTGTAACCAATCTTAGAGAAATCGAATTTTAAAATTTAAAGAAGCCTGTATGATAGAAGGTGAGGTAAATGAAAAAAGACTTAAGGAAAACATGATGACAACAGATACAGCTTTTACCGCCCCGGACAATTTGGGGATTGCGGTTTATGCCAACAATGCCGAAGCCATTGGCAATACGCCACTAGTGCGCATTAATCGTGTCATTGGCGGGGGAGCCAATGTATTTGCCAAAGTGGAAAGCCGTAATCCGGCATTTTCCGTCAAGTGCCGGATTGGTGCGGCAATGGTGGCCGATGCAGAACAGCGTGGCGCGCTTAAAGCTGGCATGCATATTGTTGAGCCAACCAGCGGCAACACCGGTATTGCGCTGGCTTTTGTAGCAGCAGCCAAAGGTTATCCGATTACTTTAACCATGCCGGCCAGCATGAGTATTGAACGCCGTAAAGTATTAAAAGCGCTGGGCGCCAATCTGGTATTGACCGAACCAGCCAAAGGCATGAAAGGCGCGATTGAAGAAGCTGAGCGTTTGGTGGCGGAGCAACCGGATGTCTACTTCATGCCGCAGCAGTTTGAAAACCCGGCCAACCCGGACATTCATGAAAAAACCACCGGGGTAGAAATCTGGCAAGCCACAGGCGGTCAGGTCGATATTCTGGTTGCCGGCGTGGGCACGGGCGGTACGCTTACCGGTATTTCGCGTTATTTCGAAAAAGTGCAGAACCAGCCGTTGTATTCGGTGGCGGTTGAGCCGGCAGAATCGGCCATTATTGGTCAGGCCAAACGTGGTGAAGCGATTAGCCCGGCACCACACAAAATTCAGGGTATTGGCGCCAACTTTATTCCTAAAAACCTCGATTTAGACCTGGTTGATGAAGTCATTGCCATTCCAAGCCAGGAAGCAATTGATTTTGCGCGTAAGACAGCAACGCAGGAAGGCATTCTGGTTGGAATTTCCAGTGGTGCCGCAATGGCGGCTGCGGCACAGCTGGCTGCACGTCCGGAAAATGCCGGTAAAAATATTGTGGTGATTTTGCCAGATGGTGGCGAGCGCTATTTATCTTCAGTGCTGTTTGAAGATATTTCTGCCGACTAAGTCTGTCGACTGCAAAAATAGCCATAAAAAAGCTCGCCATCGTTGCGGGCTTTTTTATTCGGCGTGACCTGAGGGTAGCGGATAAATACAGCGTTGACTGACCGCAGCACTCTCCACCTCGGGCACATCCAGCGCATCCCATTTCAACATTTGTTCGGTGAGCCAGACAAAATCCTGCGCTTGCGGCTGGGCTGACGATTCATCCACCAAACTGCGAATAATATTCTGAATAAAATAATAGCGTTCGACATGGACCTGTGCGGAACAAGGAAACTGGATGATGCCGGCCTCATTTAGCATTTGCCAGACTGCTTGTACATCTTCCAGCTGTTGCAATTCGGCTTGCGCGCGCTGAATGGCAGAGGTCATGGCATTTAAGGTATTCGGATGCTGGGCGGCCCATTCTGCGGTTACCGCCAGCACTTTATCGGCCACTTGCGGAATAACCTGCTGACCCGAGAGCAATATTTTAGAATAGCCCTGTAATTCGGCCTGGGTATTCCAGGGTTCGCCAACACAAAAGCCATCAATCTGCTGCTGGGAAATCGCTTCGACCATATATGGCGGTGGCAGCGTACTGAGCTGAATATTTTTCGCCAGGATCGGGTCGGCCAAGGCCAGCCATTCTCTTAAACAGTAATGATGAATCGAGGTGTGAAACACATGCGCCAGTTGCATCGGGCGTTGCTGATGGGCATTTATCAGTTTTGTGGCGATGTGTGCGGCATCATCTTCCGACTGGATGCCCAGTTCAAAACACAGCGATTGACTCAGGCTGATGTAAGCCTGATTGGTACTTAGCACCAGCGGCGTTTGCAGCGGAATCCCCAGTTGGTCGGTGCCGAGCGCCGCCGCCGGTAACATGGCCGACAGGCAATGCGCGGCATCCATAAAACCAAAGGCCAGCCTGTCTCTTAAACTGGCCCAGGACGGTTCTTTTAGCAGTTCGACATTGAGGCCGGCATCGGCAAAAAAGCCACGCTGTTTGGCCCATAAAATGGCGACGCAGTCGAGCAAAGGAATATAGCCAATCTGAAGTTCGGTTTTTTCTAAGTTATGCATGGCTAATCCTTAAATTGGTTTTGCAGGAGTTGCTGGGCATCGAGCAGGCGCCGTGCCATTTCACCAATGGTCATCCGGTGGCTCATGGCATTTTTGCGTAGCAGGCCAAAGGCATCTTCTTCGCTTAAGGCATGCATCTGCATCAGCAAGACCTTGGCTTTTTCGACATCTTTACGGTCGGCCAGTTTGCCTTTGGTTTCTTCCAAGTCGTGCAGCAGTTTTTTGTGCTTTTTAAACTGCTCGATGGAAATTTCCAGAATGCTGTCCAGCTTGGCCGGATCAATCCCATCGACAATATAAGCCGTAACACCGGCATCAATGGCATTTTTGATGGTGTCTTTGTGGCTGTTTTTGGTGAACAGCACGGTTGGTAAATCAAACTGGCTGACGCAGCTTTCAATAATGTCCCGATGTGGATGGTCCATATCCAGCAGAATTACATCGGCATGCAATTGCTGTAAATGGAACATATTGGAATGATTGATAATTAAACAGGCAACCACCTCAAATTCATGCTGAATCAAGGAGGCTTTGATGAACTCTGCGCGCTCGAGATCATCATCAATTAACGCGATTTTCAGTTTTGGCATGCAACTCTCAATAGAGTCTGTACAACGAGTGCTTTTAATAATGCAAAGATGGTGCCAAACCCGAATTTATTGAAATAAAACCTTTAAAATCAAAAATTAAATCTGAACTTAACAGGAAGATGCACTTGCATGAAACAAAACGCACCAAGATAAGGCAGCGAGCTTTAAAAAATACAACAGGAGCCTGCCAGAACCGTGAAATCGGGATGCCACTCGCATCTGAATACCTTCACCCAGAATAGATAACCCTCAAAACCCAATAAGAAACAGCAAGCTAATGGGCTTTTCTAAAAAGTTGGCACACTATCTGCATTATTCCAGCTGAGTCAAAGAAGACTCCCAAAATTTGAAAGACGGCCAACGACGTCCGCTCTGTTCGAATCTGTTATGCAGCTATCCGTATAGCAGGTTAACCCACACGTTCAGTTCAGGTAGGAGATGGTCATGTCTTCAAATTTGCAAGCGAATAAAGCGACAAAAATAAGTCTATTTAACTTTAAAACTTCAGCGATGAGAGCCTTCCATATGAGTTGGCTCGCATTTTTTGTCTGTTTCTTTGCCTGGTTTGCCTGCGCACCATTAATGCCAGTCATTGCCGGCGAGTTCAACCTAACCAAAGATCAGATCGCCAATATCAATATTGCCGCGGTGGCCATCACCATTCTGGTCCGTTTAATTGTCGGGCCGCTGTGTGATAAATACGGCCCGCGCAAAACCTATACCGCCTTGCTAATTATCGGCAGTATTCCGGTGTTTGGGGTGGCAGCTTCCAACAGTTATGAATCCTTCCTGTTTTTCCGTTTGCTGATTGGCGCCATTGGTGCCAGCTTCGTGATTACCCAATATCACACCAGCATCATGTTTGCACCGAATGTGGTGGGAACCGCCAATGCCACTACGGCAGGCTGGGGCAATGCCGGCGGTGGTGCGACCCAGGCACTGATGCCTTTGCTGTTATCTGCCTTGGTGATGTTTGGAGTCGAGCAGGCCATGGGTTGGCGTATTGCTTTGCTGGTACCGGGCATCATGATGATTATTGTCGGCATCCTGTACTGGAAACTGACTCAGGACTGTACCCAAGGCAACTTTAAAGAATTACGCGAACAGGGCATTCAGGTCGGCAGCGACAAAAAAGGCGGTATGGCGATTCTGCTGCATGCTGCACGTAACTACCGCGTCTGGATTTTATTTGGTGCCTATGCTGCCTGTTTCGGGATTGAAATCTTTATTCACAACATTGTGGCGATGTATTACGTCGAACACTTCAGCTTTGGCCTGAAAGAAGCCGGTATGGCGGCGGGCATCTTCGGTTTGCTGGCCCTGTTTGCCCGTGCATTGGGCGGCATTGTCTCTGACAAGGTAGCACTAAAAAGCGGTCTGGATGGGCGTACCAAAGTGCTGTTTGCCATGATTTTAATGGAAGGCTTGTTCCTGATTCTGTTCTCGCAAATGAACAGCGCCATGCTGGCCATTTTAGTCATGACCATTTTTGCCCTGTTTACTCACATGGCTTGCGGCGCGACCTATGCACTGGTGCCATTTATTGACCGCGATGCACTGGGCGGCGTGGCCGGCATTATTGGGGCTGGTGGGAACGTCGGCGCAGTCGCCGCAGGCTTCCTGTTAAAAGGCGTACTGGATATTCAGACCTGCCTGATGGTTCTGGGCGGACTGGTGGTAATTGCCGCAAGTTTTGTCCTGATGATTCGCTTCTCGGTGGAGCACAAAGAAAAAGAACAACGCCTGTTCGAACAGGCCATTGTTGAACGCAATAACGCAGCCTAAGCCAACACAGAATATTATTGAGGAGAACTGTATGAAACTTGTCATGATTGGCCACGGTATGGTCGGCCACAAATTTATTGAATCGGTTTTGGAAACTGCGGGCGATGAAGTTGAAATCACCATTTTGGCAGAAGAACCGCGTTTGGCTTATGATCGCGTACATTTAACTGAATACTTCACCGGCAAGTCTGCCAAAGACCTAAGTCTATGCCGCAGTGACTTCGCCGATGCCTATGGCATTGATCTGCGCCTCAATACCAAAGCCACGGATATTGACCCGGTACATAAACTGGTCACCACCAATCAGGGTGATGTGATTGCCTATGACAAACTGGTACTGGCGACGGGCTCTTATGCCTTTGTGCCACCCATTCCGGGCAATGACCGTGAAAACTGCTTTGTTTACCGTACCATTGAAGATCTGGATGCAATTAAAGCCGCCAGCCTGAACGCCAAATCTGGTATCGTGATTGGTGGCGGTTTACTCGGTCTGGAAGCGGCCAAAGCCTTAAAAGACTTAAACCTGGAAACCCATGTGGTCGAGTTTGCGCCGCGTCTGATGGCGGTGCAGGTCGATGACCTGGGCGGTAAGGTATTGCGCAGCAAAATTGAAGATCTGGGCGTAAAAGTCCATACCCAGAAAGCTACTACATCAATTGAAGATGGCGCGTCGGCCAAGCATGTGATGAAGTTTGGTGATGGTGCTGAACTGGAAACCGATATCATCCTGTTTTCTGCCGGGATTCGTCCACGTGATGAACTGGCGCGCCAAAGCGGACTCAGCATTGGCGAGCGCGGCGGGATTGTGATTAATGATTACTGTCAGACTTCCAATCCGGATATTTATGCGATTGGGGAATGTGCGCTGTGGCAAAACAAGATTTACGGTCTGGTCGCACCGGGCTATGACATGGCTCGAATTGCCGCCAAGCATGTGATGCAGCAAAACCCGAACTGCTTTGCTGGCGCCGACATGAGCACTAAATTAAAGCTGATGGGTGTGGATGTGGCATCTATTGGTGATGCACATGCCATGACTCCAAATTCACTCAGCTATTTTTATGCCGATGAAGATGCGCTGATCTACAAGAAAATTGTGGTTAATGCGGAAAAAAACCGATTGCTGGGTGCGGTGCTGGTTGGCTGTGCCAAAGAATATAACGATCTACTGCAAATGATGCTGAATGGTCTGGCAGTTCCAGAACAGCCAGAAAGCCTGATCATGCCGGGCTTTGCCGAGTCAGGTGCCAAAGCCGGTGGCAGCGGTGTCGATTTGCTGCCAGACAGCGCCACCATCTGTTCCTGTAATAACGTGTCTAAAGCCGATATCTGCCAGGCGATTGAAGCCGGTTCAACTTCACTCGGTGCACTGAAGAAATGTACCCAGGCCGCAACTGCTTGTGGGGGCTGTGCACCTTTAGTGACTCAGGTATTAAAAGCCGAATTGCAGCGTCAAGGGGTGACGGTCAATAACCATCTTTGTGAACACTTTGCCTATTCGCGTCAGGAACTGTATCACCTGGTGCGTGTGAACGAGATCAAGACTTTTGAAGATTTAATCCAGCAACATGGTCACGGTCTGGGCTGTGATATCTGTAAACCAACTGTGGCCAATATTCTGGCCTCCTGCTGGAATGACTTTGTGCTAAAACCAAGTCATGCCGGCCTGCAAGATAGCAATGACTACTATCTGGGCAATATCCAGAAAGATGGTTCTTATTCGGTGGTCCCACGAATGGCCGGTGGTGAAGTGACTCCAGATGGCCTGATTGCCATTGGCCAGATTGCCAAGGAATACGGCCTGTACACCAAACTGACCGGTGGTCAGCGCGTGGATATGTTTGGGGCGCAGGTACATCAGTTACCGGAAATCTGGCAAAAACTGATTGATGCCGGTTTTGAATCGGGTCATGCCTACGGCAAGTCACTGCGTACCGTGAAATCTTGCGTGGGTAGCACCTGGTGCCGTTATGGCGTGGATGATTCAGTTGGCTTGGCGATTTTCCTGGAAAACCGTTACAAAGGCCTGCGTTCTCCGCACAAACTGAAAATGGCCGTATCGGGCTGTACCCGTGAATGTGCCGAAGCACAAAGTAAAGACGTGGGCGTGATTGCCACTGAAAAAGGCTGGAACCTGTATGTTTGCGGTAACGGTGGCATGAAACCGCGTCATGCCGAGCTGCTGGCTTCCGATCTGGATACCAGTACCTTAATCAAATACATCGACCGCTTCTTTATGTTCTACATTCAAACCGCAGACCGTTTACAACGTACTTCGGTTTGGCGCGACAACCTGGAGGGCGGGCTGGATTATCTGAAAGACGTGATTGTGCACGATTCCTTAGGTCTGGCCGAAGAACTAGAACGCCGCATGCAGCATGTGGTGGGTACTTATCAGGATGAATGGCGTACTGCGATTGAAGATCCGGAAGTACGTAAACGCTTTAAAACCTTTATCAATGCCAAAGCCGAGCAGCAGCACGATCCGCACATCCAGTTTGCCACCGAACGTGGGCAGATTCGCCCGAAAACGGCGGCCGAGCGTGATGAAAGCCGGATTCCGGTGATGCAGGCATAACCTTCAAGATCAAGACGCATCTTCTAAAGCAAATCCGCCAGAAAAACCAAATGGGATATGCAGCAGAAGATGCCAAAGCACAGGATAACGATGATGACAATTTTAAAAGATATGAATGAATTGGATTGGGTAGAGGTCTGTCATCTGGAGGAGATTACACCACATACCGGCGTGGCAGCCTTGGTGGAAGGCCAGCAGATTGCAATTTTCCGTGTGGGGCAGGAACAGCGTGTTTATGCCCTGAGTAATCAGGACCCGTTTAGCGGCGCCAATGTGATGTCGCGCGGCATTCTTGGCGATTTGCAAGGTGAGCGTGTGGTGGCATCACCAATCTATAAACAGCATTTCAGTCTGGCCACCGGCCGCTGTCTGGAAGATAAAGACCAGAAATTACTGGTGTTTCCAAGCAAAATTGAACAGGGCCGGGTTTTTGTCAGTCCGACCGCACAAAAAACCTATATCACCAATAATGGCGTGCAACAGGAAAAAATGAAGCTAGTGCTGGTGGGTAATGGTCTGGCGGGCATGCGCTGTCTGGAAGATTTGCTGGATATGGCACCTGATCGTTACGAGATTACCGTGATTGGCGAAGAACCGTGGGGCAACTACAACCGGATTATGCTGTCCCCGGTCTTGGCCGGTGATAAAACGGTGGACGATATCATGCTGCATCCGCATGCCTGGTATGCCGAAAAAGGTATTCAGCTGATTGCCGGTGATGCTGCGGTGAAAATTGATCGTCCACGCAAGCAGGTCTTCACCCAGTCGGGGCAAGTGGTGAATTATGACCGGCTGATTTTAGCCACTGGCTCGCAGCCGTTTATTCCACCAATTCCGGGCACAGAGCTGGACGGTGTGCTTAGCTTCCGCGATATCTATGATGTGAACCGGATGCTGGAATATTGCGAACAGAAACGAAATGCTGTGGTTATTGGTGGTGGTTTACTTGGACTTGAAGCGGCCTATGGTTTGAAACAGCGTGGCATGAACGTTACCGTACTGCATCTAATGGACCGTATTATGGATCGTCAGCTGGATAGCAAAGCCAGCTTAATGTTGAAAAACAGTATTGAAGAAAAAGGTATTCGTATCCTGACCGAAGCCAATACCGAAATGCTGCTTGGTGAAAATGGCCATGTCACACAAGTCCGGCTAAAAGATGGCACGCTGCTCGATGCCGATCTGGTGGTGTTTGCGGTAGGAATCCGTCCGAATATTGCACTGGCGCAAAGTGCCGGCCTGCGCTGTCAGCGTGGGGTGCTGGTCAATGACACCATGCAAAGTTATGACCCGAGTATTTACGCAGTCGGTGAGTGTATCGAACACCGTGGCCAAACTTTTGGTCTGGTAGAGCCGCTGTGGGGACAGGCCTTTATTTGTGCCTCGCATCTGGCAGAACACGGTAGCTTGACCTTTAAGGCACCTACTGTTCCGACCCAGCTCAAAGTCAGTGGTTGTGATGTGTTCTCGGCCGGTAATTTTGAACCGGAAGATGATTTTGAAGACATTGTCCTGAATGATGAAAAACGTCAGATTTATAAACGCATCATCATCCAGAAAGACAAAGTCATTGGTGCAGTACTGTTTGGCGATACTGAGGATGGTGCCTGGTATGCCGAGTTGATTGCAGATCAAACCCCAATTGCAACGATTCGTAATAAGCTGCTTTTTGGTCGGGATTTTGCATTAAAGAAAGCAGGCTAATTAGTTCTCTGTAATTAGTACTTCATTAGGGCCGTCACAGCCTCACCTGAAGCGCTGAAGCGACTGTTTACGTGTAGGCATTCCCTTACTTTTGAAAGATCAAAAGTAACAAAAATCTTAGATTCCCATACATTACGTCCTGTAATGATGGGAATCGGTGGCATCCATGCCACCTCACGATAGTGAATGTTTACACAAATTTCGTATTTCAAATAAAGCCAAGATAAAAATCGGAATTACGTGAATTTAGATGATTAAGGAGCACAGCAGCAATGAATAGTATCCCAGTGGTGGAACTGCATAGCTCCACAGAATTAAAAACGATGACTACGCAAACCACCTGTCCTTATTGTGGGGTTGGTTGTGGGGTGAAGGCTCATGTCAGCCATTCACCACAAGGCGTGCAGGTGAAAGTCGAAGGCGACGTACAGCATCCGGCCAACTTTGGCAAACTGTGTATTAAAGGCAGCAATCTGGCCGATACCTTGGGGCTAGAGACACGGGTATTAACCCCAATGCTGGGCCGTAAGGACAACCGTCAGCCAACAGACTGGCAGACTGCCACCACCGAAATTGCGCAAAAATTCCAGCATTGTATTGAGCAATATGGCCCGGAAAGTATTGCTTTTTATGTTTCGGGGCAATTGCTGACCGAAGACTATTATGTGGTCAATAAATTTGTCAAAGGTTATTTGGGCACGGCTAATATTGATACCAACTCGCGGCTGTGTATGTCTTCTGCGGTGGCGGCGCATAAACGGGCCTTTGGCGAAGATCTGGTGCCTGCCAGCTATACAGATTTTGAACAGACCGAGATGGTGGTGCTGGTCGGTTCCAATACCGCCTGGTGCCATCCGGTTCTGTATCAGCGCATGATGCAGGCCAAAGAACAGCGCAATCTGTTTGTGGTGGTGGTCGACCCACGCTTTACCGCGACCTGTGAAGCGGCCGATTTACATTTGCCGATTATGCTCGGGCAAGATGTGGCGCTGTTTAACGGCTTGCTGCAGTACTTACAGCAAAACGGTCATCAGGACCACAATTTTACCGCTGCCTATACCGAAGGCTTGCAGCAGGCGTTAGAAGCCAGCGCCGCGGAGCAGCAGCTGGAAAATGTGGCAGCGCGTACCGGGATTTCTGCCGAGAAATTACAGCTGTTTTTTGAAAAGTTTGCCCAGACTGACAAAGTCATGACCTTGTTTTCGATGGGGGTCAATCAGTCTTCACAAGGGGTGAATAAAGCCAACAGTATTATCAATTGCCATCTGTTAACAGGCAAAATTGGCAAGCCGGGCGCAGCACCGTTTTCCATGACCGGACAACCGAATGCCATGGGTGGCCGTGAAGTGGGGGGACTGGCCAATATGCTGGCGGCACATCTGGATCTGGATCAGCCGGCCCATCAGCAGCTGATACAGCAGTTCTGGGACAGCCCCAAAATTGCCTCTCAAGCCGGGTTAAAAGCGGTCGATCTGTTTGAAGCGGTAGAAGCCGGGAAAATCAAGGCACTGTGGATTATGGCCACCAATCCGGTGGTGAGTTTACCCAATGCCGATCAGGTCAAACGCGCCTTGGCGCAATGTGATTTTGTGGTGGTGTCGGATATCTGTCAGGATACCGATAGCACTGCCTATGCCGATGTTTTATTACCAGCTTTGGGCTGGGGCGAAAAAGAAGGCAGTGTTACCAATTCCGAACGGCGCATTTCCAGACAGCGTGCCTTTTTGCCCGTACCGGGTCAGGCCAAGGCTGACTGGTGGGCGATCAGTCAGGTGGCCAAGGCCATGGGCTTTCGCGGTTTCGATTATCAGCATGTGCATGAGATTTTTCTGGAACATGCGGCTTTATCGGCCTGTGAAAATGGTCCGGTGACACAGCGTCAGGACTATCCGCTATTTCGCTACTTTAATTTAAGCGGTCTGAGCCTGAGCCAGCTAAGCCTGCAACAGTATGAACAGCTGCAGCCGTTGCAATGGCCAGTATTAACGCCTCAGCAGAATCCACCGGTGGAACAGCTGTTTACCCAGGGACAGTTTAGTTTTCCAAATGGCAAAGCCCGTTTTATTGCCACTCAGGCCATCGACCCGGTACATGGCGCTTGTGAAGATTATCCTCTCATTCTGAATACTGGCCGGATTCGTGACCAGTGGCACACCATGAGCCGTACCGGTTTATCGGCCAATTTAAGCACTCACAAAGCCGAGCCCTATTGTGAAATTCACCCCAATGATGCACTGAAATATGGCCTGAAAGATGGGGAACTGGTGGAGCTGAAATCCCGCTGGGGCAGCTGTGTATTGCGGGTTGAAGTCTCGACTGGTATTCGTCGTGGTCAGCTGTTTGCGCCTATTCACTGGAATGATCAGGTCGCTTCCGATGCGCGAATTGGAAAAGTGGTCAATCCGGTGGTGGATGTCATTTCTGGCGAACCGGAATTTAAACATACCCCGGTCAGCATCCAGCCATTTTATACCGACTGGCAGGGCGTGCTGTATATTCGCCATGGGCATGAAGCGGCAGTTCAGATTACTTTGGCGCAGGTAGCGTGGTGGAGCAAGATTCAGACCGCCAAAGCGGTTCGTTATGAACTGGCCGACCGGAAAAAATTTAAACATACCGCCGCACAGATTAAACAGCTGCTACAACTGGAAGATAGCTGCTTTGAATGGCTGCAGCTGGAAGATCCATCGGCATTCATCAGCCATAGTGTGGTGTTACAGGACGGGATTTTAATCGCCAGTCTGTATATTGCGCCCAACGCTTTATTGCCCGATCGGGACTGGGTCGCCAGCCTGTTTAAACGTGAGCGTTTAAGTGCCACGCATCGTAAAGCCTTGCTGGCCGGACAGGCCATGTCGGTACAGAACAATGAAGGACCGCTGGTATGTAGCTGCTTTAAAGTCGGCAAAAACCGCATCATCCAGACCATTCGGGAGCAGCAGTTAAGCCATGAAAAACAGGTCACGGCCTGTTTAAAAGCTGGCGGCAATTGCGGTTCATGTTTACCGGAAATTCGTGGCCTGATTAAAGCCTGTCAGATGGAGGAAATGCCATGAATCGCAACTATGCCACCATTCAGATGGATTATCCTGCCACGGATCTGGTCATTCTGGCGGGCGGACAAGCCCGCCGCATGAATGGCATGAACAAGCTGCTGCAAAAGTTTGATGATGACATCCAGCTGCTCAAAATCCAGCGGCGCTTTAAAACAGAAATTCAGCAATTGTGGATCAATAGCCATCGTGATCGTTCCATTTATGCCAGATTGCTGCCGCATCTGCATTGTTATCATGATGATGAAGGCGGTTTTCTAGGCCCGTTGATGGGCATGAAAAGCGCCTGGGGCCATGTACAGGCCGACTATGTGCTGTTTATTCCCTGTGATGTGACCTATATTCCGCCCGATGTGCTGCCACGGTTGCATCAGCGTCTGGCCAGACAGCCGCAGGCCGACGTGGCCTATGTGATGATGAACGGGCAGGCGCTGTATCCATTTTGTCTGATGAAACGCAGCAGTTTGCCCACACTTCGCGCGCATCTTGCACAACATCAGCGCAGTTTAAAGCATTGTTTCGCAGAAATGCATGCTCAGGTGGCAAAATTTAAAAATCGTGCGCTATTTTTTCACAGTATTAACTCGCTGGATGAACTGCAACAGTATCGTCAGCTGAAATTTCTTTAAAAATCATCTCATTTCTTCGCTTCTAGCGTGTGCTGGGCAGAATTTAAACACTCTCTTTATCAAAAGCCCAAAGTTGGAACATTAATTGCAAATTCAAGCCTAAAGCGCGGCATGTGATCCGTGCAAACCTATTGCCCATTGCACAGCCATGAAGCAATTGCCCAGAGGATAACAGGCGTGATCAATCCCCAGATTCCCGTGAAACCCGCATATTTTCAGGATCAGTTTGGCCGGAGCAAACGCAAGCTGCGGATTTCTGTGACCGATCGTTGCAATTTTAAATGTGTCTACTGCATGCCTGAACATCCTGAATGGATGAAGAAACATCAGCTGCTGAGTTTTGAGGCCTTGCTGCAGTTTTGCCAGTTGATGGTTGAGCAGGGTATTCAGCATATCCGCATTACCGGCGGCGAACCGCTGATGCGCCAGGGTGTGGTGCATTTTATCCGGGATTTACAGCCCTTACGCCAATTGGGCTTGGCGCGAATTTCCATGACCACAAATGGCCATTATTTAAGCCGCTATGCGCAGGAATTAAAACAGGCTGGTCTGGATGATTTAAATATCAGCCTCGACAGTTTAGATCCGCAGCAGTTTTTTACGCTAACCCAAAAACAGTTACAGCCGGTACTCGACGGGATTCAGGCCGCGCAGCAGGCGCATTTGCCCATCAAACTGAATAGCGTGCTCATTAAAGGCATTAATGACGACCAGATGGTGCCACTTTTGCAGTGGAGCAAAGCCCGGCAGATTGCGCTACGTTTTATTGAATTTATGCCGCTGGATGGTGATGGTCACTGGAGCGCCGCGCATGTAGTCACCGAGCAGGAAATTTTGCAGCGCTTAAGCCAGCATTTTCCGGTCGAAGCCATCCACAGCCAAGGCACGAATCCGGCACGGGAATATCGGGTCGATGGCCATCCGGTGGGGATTATTTCCACCATCAGCCATGCCTTTTGCGGCCAGTGTGACCGGTTGCGTTTAAGCGCCCAGGGTGAACTGTATAACTGTCTGTTTGCCGAACAGCCTGTACCCTTAAAAGCATTGATTGAACAGCTGCAGACTCACATGGCGCCCGCGGCACGTGAGCAGTTACTGCAGCAATTACAAAGCTATATCTGGCAGAAAAAATCCGGCTTTCATGCTATTCATTCTCAAGCCACAACCACTGCCGGGAGCGCCCGGAAAATCAGCATGTATATGATTGGAGGTTAAGTATGCACGATATCCTGATTCAGATTGAAGCCTTTGGCGCTGTAAAACAGGCGCTGCCAGAAACCATTCAGATGCAGTGTCTGCCCGGTACCGCCATTGCGGACTTGTTGCTGCAGTTAAACCACAGTTATCCGGCGGCGGCAGCTCTGGTCGAGCGGTGTGCCTGCGCGATTGGTGAAGATATTGTGCCACGCCAGCAGACTTTGCAGCACAGTACCACGCTGGTGCTGTTGTCACCGGTGGCAGGAGGTTAAACGATGCAACATCTAAAACAGTTTGCCCGGATTCAGGATATGCCACTCAGCCAGTCCAGCTTCGATGAGATTCAGCACTTTCCCGAATGTGGCGGTATTGGCATTTTTGTGGGCACAGTCCGCAATCATCATGAAGGTAAGGCAGTGCAGTCGCTGAAATATACCGCCTATGCACCGGTGGCAGAAAAAATGATCCGGCAGATTGAGCAGGAAATTCAGCAGCAATATGGCGTGTCTTATGTGCGGGTCATCCACCGGATTGGGGATTTAGCCATTGGTGAAACCGCAATTATTGCCATGGCGTATGCGCCGCATCGCCGTGAAGCCTTTCAGGCCTGTGAGGTGGCGGTGGAGCGGGTCAAACATGAAGTCCCGGTCTGGAAAGAAGAATTTTATTGCGATGGCAGCAGCCAGTATGTCGAAGGCTGCTGTATTCGTAAAGATCATCCGCCAGTGGAAGCGAATACGCATACCGAGTGCTGCAATCACCCCCATGCAGGCGAAAACGCCTATCAATGGCCGCTTTAAATTTGATGTTAAGCCTAATTTTTTAAATCAATAATTCCGGAATAAAGTCATGAAAAATGTAGGCATGAAAGCCGAAACCTATCGTACTGCGGTGGCCAGTGCCATTTTATATGCGCCGCCGCACTGTATCGAGCTGCTGCGTCAGGGCAATACCGAAAAAGGCGATGCGCTGAAAACTGCGCGTATTGCCGGTATTCTGGCAGCCAAACGTACCGATGAGCTGATTCCGCTGTGCCATCCTTTACCCATTTACCGGGCCGATGTGGATTATGAACTGCATGAACAGTATGTCGAGATTATTGCCACGGTAGAAACTATTGGTCCGACCGGTGTCGAGATGGAAGCCTTAACCGCAGCCAGTCTGGCCGGACTGACCTTATACGACATGCTGAAACCGCATTGTGAACCGGAAGATTTGTGTCTGGATCAATGCAAATTACAGCAGAAAAAAGGCGGTAAATCCCATTTTAGCCGGGTCTTGGCGCAGCCGATGCCAGCCTCGGTGATTGTGCTGTCCGATACCGTCGCCGCGGGTAAAAAACCGGATACCGCCGGCCAGAATATTCTGGAAATATTGGCAGAGGCCAATTTCCAGCAGGTTCAGTATCAGGTGATTCCGGATAGCCCGGAACAGCTGCTGGCTTTAATTGAACAGCAGAAAAATCAGTATCCGCTGATTTTAACCGTTGGCGGCACTGGTCTTGGCCCGAAAGATTTAACCGTAGAAACCCTGGCTCCGCTATTAGAACGGGAAATTCCGGGGCTGATGGAAGCCTCGCGCAGTTTTGGCCAGAAACGCACGCCGTATGCGGCTTTAAGCCGTGGAGTGGCTGGCTATATTGAAAATAGTCTGGTGATGACTTTACCGGGCAGCCGTCAAGGCGCGAAGGAATCCTTGCTGGCGGTATTACCGGCCTTGGTGCATGTCTTTGATGTGCAGAAAAATATTCCACATGCAGGAGGCTATCAATAATGTCAGGCTGTGGTGCAGAAAGCGGGCTGATCAGTCTGGATCAGGCGTTGGACAAGATAATTGCGGCAACGCCCTGTCTGGAGGTGGAAACCCTGCAACTACAACAGGGCCTGCATCGCTATTTAGCTGAAGATATTTATGCGGGGATTGATCTGCCTTTATTTTCCCAAAGTGCAGTCGATGGTTATGCCCTGTGTAGCGATGGAGAGATAGCGCCAGGCGCGCAGTTCCAGCTGGTCGGTGAAATCCGGGCAGGTCAATCAGCCGATGTGACGCTGCAGCGTGGACAGGCGATGCGTATTTTTACCGGCGCGCCCATTCCTGCCGGTACCACCACGGTGGCACGTCAGGAAATTGTGCAGCGGATGTCTAGCCATCTGATTCAGCTAGAGGCTGCGCTCAAGCTGCATGCCGATATCCGGGATGTGGGCGAAGAAATTAGCCAAGGTCAGTTACTGGCATCAGCCGGACAATATTTAAATATCGGCGCAATTGCGGCTTTAAGCATGGCCGGTATTGATCAGGTGCAGGTCTATCAGCAGCCTAAAGTTGCCGTGCTGATTACCGGGGATGAAGTCGCGCAGTCGGCTGCAGATCTGCAAGCAGGAAAAATTTTTGATGCCAATGCGCCTTTAATTGCAGCCTGGTGTCAGGCACGGCATCAACCTGTGCATATTGTGCATGTGGAAGATAATGAAATTGCCTTAATCCGATACTTTCAGCAACTTCAGGAGGAGTATGATGTCATCATCAGCACTGGCGGAATTTCGGTTGGTGATTATGATTTTATCCGTCCGGTGGCTTTAAATGTAGGCTTTGAGCAGGTGTTCTGGAAAGTGAAACAGAAGCCGGGGAAACCGGTTTTTTTCGCCAGATACCGAAAATCGGCTAACAAATTTTGTCACTTATTGGCATTGCCGGGCAATCCTGCGGCGGTATATGTTGGAATCTCGATCTATACGCAAACTTTATTAGAAGTATTACAAGGGCAAAGTCAGCCGCCCGCGTGGTGGACAGGGCAAATACAACATGACTTAAAGCCCGATGCGAGAGAAAGGATTTTAAGAATGGCCGCCTGTTTTGAAGATGGGGTATTGAAACTGCACAGTTTAGCCAAGCAGCAGTCGCATATGCTCAGTAATCTGATGTATGCCAACTGTCTGGTGCGTGTGCCGGCCCATCAGCCGATTCAAAAAGGCCAATGCTTAAAGGGAATATTCATACAGCATTGAGGGAGTGCGTTTTGAAGACCATCCAACTGGGTTTAATCTGTGTCGCCTTGTGCTTAAGCACATTCAGTCGAGCCAATTCCGTTCAGGTGTATGCAGCTGCAAGTCTGGGCCCGGCATTGACGGATGTGATTCGGCATTATCAGCTGCAACATCCAGAAACCAAGATTGTACCGGTTTTTGGCACTTCATCGACCCTGGCCAAACATATTGTCCGCGGTGCAAAAGTCGATCTTTATTTTCCGGCCGATCAGGACTGGATGACCTATCTGGTGAAACGCAACAAGGTCAGAGCCAGTCAGGTCAAACCAATTATTTATAACCAGCTGGTGGCAATTGCCCTGAAAGATGCGCGGATTCCGTTTCGGGCGCATCCTACCTTTAATTTTCCTCAGGCCTTTACGGGCCGGCTGTGTACCGGACAGGTCGATTCGGTGGCGGTTGGAAAATATGCCAAACATAGTCTGACCAAGCTGGGCTGGTATAAACGGCTGGAAAAACGCATTATTGGCGCGTCGGATGCCCGGGCTGCTTTGGCCTTTGTCGAGCGCGGTGCCTGTCAGGTCGGCATTGTTTATCGCAGCGATGCCGTCAGTAGCGATAAAGTAAAAGTGCTGGGTGCGTTTCCGGTACAGACCCATCCGGACATTGTCTATACCGCGGCTTTAACCAAACAGGGTGAAAAGAATCGTCAGGCGGTCAAGTTCCGGCGCTATCTGGGTAGCGTCGCGGCTCACAAGATTTTTGTTCAACATGGTTTTCGTCCCTAGGTTGCTGCTTTGATGCTCAGTCCCGAAGAACTAAGTGGTTTATATCTGTCTGCTAAAGTGGCCAGTGTCGCGACCTTGTTTTGCCTGCCATTTGCAATTTGTCTGGGCTGGATGCTGGCACGCTATGAATTTCGCAGCAAGTTTTTGCTTGAAGCCATGTTACAACTGCCGATGGTTTTACCACCGGTAGTGCTGGGCTATGTATTGCTGGTGCTGTTTAGCCCGCAAGGCTGGATTGGACAGGTTTTGGCCCACTGGGGCATTGAGCTGGCGTTTAACTGGAAAGGCGCAGTACTGGCTGCCATGCTGGTGGCGTTTCCCTTGCTGGTTCAACCGATTCGTTTGTCTTATGAACTACTCGGAGCTAAAGCAACCGAGTTTCCGAAGTGCAACCTAAGTTGCACACATCTCTTTTGACGCTTCATTGGTACTGCGAAAAAGGGCTTTAACACCCTTAGTCGTCTTACGAACACCTCTGCGCCCACTAGATGACAAATGATTGTCATCCAACAGCGTTCCACTGTCTAAAATTAAATTAATCGCCCTGTTCTTAATAACAACTGATGCATTGTGATCTGCATTGTCAATGTGTCCACAA